>JAIVJE010000348.1:6439-8896 GCA_020200195.1 Acidobacteriota bacterium
AATTAGCCATCGGCTGGGAGTAAGTCTGGTCAAGTAGTCCTTGGTCTTTAGTCCTTGGTCCTTCACGCGCGCCGCTGACCTGCAAGGGCTGAGAACGAAGGACCAGGGACTACAAACGCGCGGAGACGGCCCGCAGTTGTCCGTTGTGGTCCTCAACTTCAACGGCCAACGCTGGCTCGATGGCTGTCTTGGCGCCCTGACGGCGCAGCGGGACGCTCCGCCGTTCGAGATCATCCTGGTCGACAACGCATCCGCCGACGGTTCGTTGACGTTGGTGCGCGAGCGGTACCCGGCCGTGCGCGTGCTCTCGCTCCCGCGCAATCTGGGCTTCGCTGCCGGCAACAACCGCGGCGCCGCAATCGCCCGGGGCGCGCACCTGGCCTTTCTGAACAACGACACGATTGTAGACCCAGCGTGGCTTCGGACCCTACACGCGGCGCTCGAGGCACGCCCCGAATTCGGGCTGGCAACGTCGCGCATCGTGTTCCTGGATCGGCCGGATCAGGTTGACAGCGCCGGCGATGGCTATCTGCTGGCGGGCGGCGCGTACAAGCATGCCCACGGCGAGCCGGTCGCACAGGTGCTCGAGTCGCGCGAAGTGTTCGGCGCGTGCGGCGCGGGGTTCCTGATCAAGCGGGATGTATTCGAGGCGCTTGGCGGCTTCGACGAGCGCTTGTTCATGGTGTATGAGGACGTCGACCTTTCCTATCGAGCGCGGCTGCTGGGTTGGCGATGCTGGTACGAGGCCGATGCCGTCGTCAGACACGCCGTCAGCGCGACGCTTGGCCGCTCGTCGGCGCTCGCCGTTTTCTATGGACAGCGCAATCTCGAGACCGTGTGGCTGAAGAATACGCCGACAGCGCTGCTCGCGCGCACGCTGCCGCGGCACGTCGTGTACAGCTGTGCCGGGCTGGCGTTTTATGCACGCAAGGGAATGTTGTGGCCTGCCCTGCGCGGCAAACTGTCAGCGGCGTCGGCGCTCGCGGCCACGTTGGCGGCGCGGCGACGGGTGCAGCGCACCCGTCGCGTAAGCGTTCTTGCCTTGCGTCAAATGCTGACGCCGGCGTGGCTCGACCTGAAGCGTCGCGAGAAGCGCGTCTAGCGCGGCGGTCCGACCGGCTCGACCTTGCCGATCATCAACTGCACGTCCTCGCCATGTTCGGCCGTGCCCGTGAGCTCCAGCCGGCGAAACATGGCACCGGTCCGGTCCGGCGGCAGCACGACGGTCACATTGCGCCAGCCGTCAGGCGTGACGGTGATCACGTTGGCGATACGGTTGTCGAGTTTGAGCTGCACGCGGACGGGAGAATTGGCAGCCGCGCTCAATCGCACTTTGAACCCCCCGTAGGTACCGGGCACGAACAGCACCGCGCTGCCACGCGCCCACCGGAACCGCGTGCCATCGCCTGCGGTTTGCCAGGTGCCGACACCGATGCCCACGTGCTCGAGATCGGCGCCGCGGCGCTGCTGTGTAGCTCGCGCCGGCACGGACAGCAGCATGGCCGCGGCCATCGCCAACGCCACCGTACGGTACCCGCGGGATGGCTCCAGTGTCTCCGTCGGGGTCGGTCCGGCTGCGGCAATGCCCAGCAGAATCCAGAATGGATATGCAGCTTCGTGGACCAGCAGCGGGTGTCCGCCGAGGCACGTGAGAAGGAACGCCGCGACGGCAATGATTAATCCAGTGTGCAGACGCTGCCGGCCTTCATGTCGCGCGGTGGACAGTACGGTGACAAGAACCCAGGCGAAAGCGGCGAGGCCGACGATGCCGAGCTCCGCGCCAATCTGCAGGAAGTTGTTGTGCGCGTTCTCGTTTCGCGCTCGCGGAAACAGCGCCAGCAACTCAGGAGAGGCATATTCGCCGGACCGGCGATAAAACTCACTGAGACCGATGCCGGTCAGCGGCCGGTCCGCAATCATGCGGACCGCAACGCGCGCCATCCCCCCGCGTACTTCAGTGGCGATCGATGAGGACTGCTGAGTGCCGCGCGCCGGCAGGTACAGCACCGCCACGGCGCCGACGACCGCTACTGCTGCAGCGGCTGCGAGGGCGGCCACCGGTATTCGTTTGCGCGCGAGGGCGATCATCCCAGCTCCTGCCGCCGCGGCGAGCCCTGCGAGGATCGCGACTCGCGAGCCACTGATCCAAAGGCCGCATGCGATTACGGCCGACGCTGTAATCCACAGCAGGCGCCACGCGCGTTCGGCGGATGACGCGAGCGCGATGGCCACCGCCAGCGCCGCAATAAAGAAGGAGCCAGCGGCATTGGCGTCCGGAAACGCCTCGTTCAACCGGACTGTGCCGAAGTATTCGGCGAGCGTGCGCCAGAACGTATCGCTTCGGCCGGCGGCGCGGATCAACCGATACAGGTTCAACACGCCGGCCACTACAGCGCCCGTCACCAGTGCTCCAGCTATCCGCCGCCCACACGCTGGGTTGCTGGACACGATGTGCTG
>JAIVJE010000349.1 GCA_020200195.1 Acidobacteriota bacterium
CGCTTCGACCGCGCGCACGGCCGACACGTCGCGAAACTCGCTGCTCGGCTGTTCGACGACCTGCGCGGCGAGCATGGGCTGGGCGACCGCGAACGCCTTCTCCTGCAAGTGGCTGGCCTGCTGCACGACATCGGGATCTACGTCAGCCTTCGCGCGCATCACAAGCACTCGCAATACCTTCTCGCCGCGTCGCAGATCTTCGGGTTGTCCGCCGACGAAACCGCTGCTGTCTCCAACATCGCGCGGTATCACCGGCGCGCACTTCCGCAGGACAGCCATCTTCCTTACATGGTGCTCGATCGACAGGATCGCGTCGTCGTCGACAAGCTGGCCGCGCTGCTCCGCCTGGCCAACGCGCTCGACGCGGAGCACCTCCAGAAGATCAGGGATGTTCGGCTGACGCGGCAGGACAAAGTGTGGATGCTGGAGCTCGAAGGCTCAGGCGATGTCACGATGGAACAGATGGCGGCGGCGGCACGTCTCGACATGTTCGCCGAAGTCTACGGCCGGCAGGTGCTGGTACGTCTCGCCGGTGTCGTCGCGTGACGCTCAATCACACGCACGACCCGACACTGTTCATCAACCCTGAGTTGTCGTGGCTCGCCTTCAACGAGCGCGTCCTCGAAGAGGCGGCCGATCCTACGACGCCGCTGCTCGAACGCGTGAAATTCGCCGCGATCTTTGCCTCGAACCTCGACGAGTTCTTCATGGTCCGCGTCGCCGGGCTTCAGAGCGCGATCGAGGAAGACGACGCGACACCCGATCTTGCCGGCATGACTCCAGTGCAGCAGCTCGCCGCCGTCCGCGATCGCACGCAGCCGCTTGTCGCCTCGCTCTATAACCTGACAATGGGGGAGCTGCTGCCGGCGCTGCAGACGCACGGCATTCGGGTGGTCAGCTGGCAGGACGTGAGTCCGGCACGTCAGGCGGCGCTGGGCGTGTTCTTCCGGGACGCGATTCTCCCGGTGCTGACGCCGCTGGCGATTGACATCTCGCGCCCGTTCCCTCTGCTGTCGTCCCTCAGCATCAACCTGGCGCTGCTGCTCGACGCCGGCCCCGACGATGTCGAACGCCGCCTGGCGATCGTTCAGGTGCCGTCGAGGCTGACACGCCTGGTGCAGGTCGCGGGTGAGGAGGGTGTCACCCTCATGCTCCTCGAGGACATCATCCGCGCCCACCTCTCGCACCTCTTTCCCGGACAGACGATTCTCGAATCGACGCTCATCCGACTGTCGCGGGATGCGGAAATCGAGATCGATGACGAAGGTGCGCGCACCCATCTCGAGCTCGTCGAGCGGGAGGTCCGGAGGCGCCGGCGCAGCGACGTCATCCGGCTCGAAGTCGAAGCGTCGACCTCCACCGAACTGCTCGAGCTATTGCGCCGGCAGATCGACGTCACGCCTGCAGACGTGTATGCGGTGCAGGGTCCGCTGGACTTGCGCGTGCTCATGGGTCTGGTCGAGCTGCCAGGGCTGGAACACCTTCGCGACACGCCGTTCCCGCCCGTCGACGTGCTCGCCGCTGAGCAGACCGACCTCTTCGCGGTGCTCGACGAACACGACGTGCTGATGCATCACCCCTACGAGTCCTATGATCCCGTCGTCGCCCTCATTGCGCGCGCGGCCGACGATCCTGACGTGTTGGCGATCAAGCAGACCCTCTATCGGACCAGTCCCGGTTCGCTGCTGATCGAGAGTCTCCGCCGCGCAGCGGAGTGCAACAAACAGGTCACCGTGCTGGTCGAGCTGACGGCCCGATTCGATGAGGAGCGGAACATCCAGTGGGCGCGGTCGCTCGAAGAAGCGGGCGCTCACGTGATCTATGGCGTCCGTGGCTACAAGACACACGCGAAGATCTGCCTGATCGTGCGGCGAACGCCGCAAGGCCTTCGACGGTACATGCACCTGGGGACGGGCAACTACAACGAACGAACGGCCCGTGTCTACACCGATTTCGGGCTCATGACGACATCACAGGCGATCGCGGAAGATGCGACCGCGGTGTTCAGTGCGCTGACGGGGTACTCGGATCCGCCACGCTTGAAGAAGCTCGTCATGGCGCCCACCGGTTTGCGCGAGCGCTTCTTCAAGCTGATTGCGCGAGAGCGCCGTCGAGCACTGTCGGGCCAACCGGCCGAGATCGTCGCGAAGATGAACTCGCTCATTGACGACGACGTCATCGAAGCGCTGTACGAGGCGTCGCGAGCCGGCGTGCGGGTCAGATTGAACGTCCGCGGCATCTGCGCGCTGCGGCCCGGGGTACCCGGCGCGAGCGAGAACATCGAGGTGGTCTCGATTGTCGACCGGTTTCTGGAGCATTCCCGCATCTACTACTTCCACAATGCGGGCGATGAAGAAGTCTATCTGGCGAGCGCCGACTGGATGTCGCGCAATCTCGACAAGCGCATCGAGCTGATGTTCCCGATTGAAGCGCCGGAGCACAAGGCGCGGGTCCTGAGCGCGCTGCGCGCGGTGTTTCGCGACAACGTCAAAGCCAGGATACTGGGGTCGGATGGGGTGTATCGGCGTGCGTCGCCGGCGGCCGGTGAGCCGCCGTTCCGCGCGCAGCAGCACCTGTACGACGAAGCTCGACGCTCGGCAGCGGCTGCGCGCGATCGGCTGGGCGTTACGTTTCAGCCGGAACGACGGTAGTCACACCTCACGCTCCGCTTCTCAGATCGGCAGTGCAGAACGCACAGCGCGTGGCGCGCACGGGGATCCGCGACACGCAGAACGGGCAGTCGCGCGCCTCTTCCGCCGGTGCGATGGGTGCCGGGCCTTTGAGGCGGTTGATCTGCCTCACCATCAGGAAGACCGCGAACGCCACGATGAGAAACTCGAGCGAGGTGTTGAGGAAACGGCCGTAGTTGATCGTCGGCGCGCCGGCGGCCTCCGCGGCCGCGAGCGACGGATAGTACTGGCGCGCCCGCTGCACGCCATATTCTAGGCGCTCGGCCATGGCTGGACTGATGACCAAATCTTGTTTGGTCGTACCACCAAACGGCCCGGCCCAGAGGCTTGTTCTGAGGGGGATGTTATTTTTCTCGCCCTGTGCTATTTTCATAGCACCTTTTCCCCGGCACCTCCGTCTAAGCGGTATGTCGGAGAACACGAAATGACCAGAGAACCTCACAACGATCTCAGTCGCCGCGAGCGGCAGATCATCGATATTCTTTACTCGCAGGGGCGGGCCACGGCGGCCGACGTTCAGACCGCGCTGCCCGATCCGCCCAGCTATTCGGCGGTCCGCGCGATGCTCCGGATCCTCGAAGTGAAAGGGCACATCCGTCACGAGCAGGATGGCCCGCGGTACATCTATCTCCCAACCGTGGCGCGGGGCAGCGCCCAGCGGTCGGCGCTGCATCACATGGTGCACACGTTCTTCGAAGGGTCCGCCGAACAGGCGATCTCCGCGTTGCTCGATGATTCTTCCAGCAGGATGTCAGACGTCGAGCTCGATCGTCTCGCTCGACTGATCGATCAGGCCCGCCGGACGGGAGCATAACCATGCGCTTCCTTGATATGTCGATCTCCTGGCTGCCGCTCGGCGATGCGGTCCTGAAAGCCACCGTCCTGTTCGCCGGGGCGGCGGTCGCCTCGGTGTTGCTTCGCAAGCGGTCTGCCGCCGTCCGCCATCTGGTGTGGACCCTGGCGCTCGTCAGCGCGCTGGCACTTCCACTGCTCTCGCTGGCGCTCCCTCGGTGGCAAGTCCCCGTCGTCACGCTCTCTTCGCCCGCGACGGAATCGGCCGCGACAACCGATGCGCCGCAACCGGCGAGCCTTGTCGAGGCCCCGGCCATCTCGCGTAGGCCGCAGTCGGCTTCTTCACCCGCCCCGGCGTCCTCACCAACGGTGACGGCTTCCGTGCTTCCCGACATTTCATGGCAGGCCCTGGCACTCGGCGTGTGGGGTCTGGGGGTTCTCGCGATCGCCGGACGCGTGGCTACCGGGCTGATCGCGGTCCAATGGCTGTCCCGCCGGACCGAGCGGGTGACGGAGGCGCCGTGGCTCCCTCTCGCCCGCGAACTCGCAGCCGAGGTCGGTGTCTCGCGGCGTGTGACCTTTCACCGCACCCGCCGCGCGTCGATGCCGATGGCGTGGGGCATCCTTCGCGGGGCGGTGCTGATGCCGGCGGACGCCGACACTTGGCCGATCGAGCGGCTGCGCATCGTCCTCCTGCACGAGCTCGCGCACGTGAAGCGGCGCGATTGCCTCACCCACATGGTTGCGCAGCTCTCGTGCGCGCTCTACTGGTTCAACCCGCTGGCATGGATGGCGGCGCGGCACGTCCGCACCGAGCGCGAACGCGCGTGCGACGACCTCGTGCTCGCGTCAGGGACCTGCGGCCCGGACTACGCGGATCAATTGCTCGAGATCGCCCGCGTGATGCGCGGCGGGCGTTTCCATGGTGTGCTTGCCGGCGCGAGCCTGGCGATGGCGCACCGCTCGCAGCTCGAGGGACGGCTGATGGCTATCCTGGATCCGCGGATGCCTCGCGCAGGCGTTTCTCCTCTGCGCACGGTGCTGGCGACCGCTGTGTTTGCCGCCGCACTGATGCCGCTCGCATCGATGCAGCCCTGGGCTTACGAGCAGCAGCCGAGCGTCGTTCCCCAGTCCGCAGCGGAGCCTGGAGCGCCGCTCGTCTCAACCGCAACGGCAACCCGCGTCTCCGCTGCACGTCCGTCATCGGTGCGCGAAACTCCGGTCGTCGCACAGGTTGAAGTGGAACCCTCTTTCGCGAGGGCGACAGAGGTCGACGCCCAGACTTCCACGCCGAGGCCGACACCGACGCCCACTCCGATGCCGATGCCCACTCCTACGCCGACGCCGACGCCCACGCCCACCGTGGGCTGGACTTCGGACCGCGACAGAGATGACGACCACGACGAGGGAAAGCAGGAGGCAAAGGGGACGGACCCGAGGACGGTCGCGGCCCTGACAGCGGCGTTGAAAGACACCGACAAGGACGTCCGCGAGACCGCGCTTCGCGCGCTGGTGCAACTACGCCACCCGTCGATCTATGACCCGCTGGTCCAGGCGTTGTCGGATGCGTCGCCGGATGTCCGCGAGCAGGCGGCGTTCGGCCTGGGACAGCTGCGGGACCGGCGCGCCGTGCAGCCGCTTACCGGTGCGATGAAGGATACGAATGCAAGTGTCCGTGAGCAGGCGGCCTTCGCGCTCGGCCAGTTGCGCGATCGTTCCGCCGTGCCCGCGCTCACGGCGGCGCTCAAAGACAGCAGTGACAGCGTGCGCGAGCAGGCAGTCTTCGCGCTCGGCCAGTTGAGGGATCCCGCGGCGTTCGAGGCACTCGTTGGCGCGCTTCGCGATGCGAAAGGCGATGTCCGCGAGAAGGCGGTGTTTGCCCTGGGCGAGTTGCGCGACCGCCGCGCCGTCGAGCCGCTGATCTCGCTGCTGAAGGACCCGAACGCGGATGTCCGGCATCATGCGGCGTTCGCCCTCGGGCAGCTGCGCGACCGCGGCGCGGTCGAAGCGCTCGTCATCGCGCTCAAGGACAGCGTCGCCGATGTCCGCGAGCAGGCCGCGTTCGCGCTGGGGCAGCTGCGCGACCCACGCGCCATCGATGGACTTACCGCCGCTCTCAAAGATTCGAGCGCGGACGTCCGCCAGCAGGCGGCGTTTGCCCTCGGTCAGATTCGCGAATAACTGATCGCCTGCCGCGCGCGACTCGGTGGAGTCGCCGCTCAGCAGGCGGTGTCGGTCGTGATGCTAGTTTTCTAGCAGGAGAACACCATGAGCCCGCTCACCGTATTTGTGCGTACCTTGCTGAAGTCGAGCGCGATCTGCCTCGGTGCAGCTGTGGTCTTCCTTCATCCTTCGCTCGAGTGGTCGACGCCTTCGCGCGCCGTCACCGCCACGCAGGCTCCGTCAGAAGCCGCCATCGATGCGCTCGTCGGCGCGCTGAAAGACACCGATCCCGGCGTGCGTCGTCAGGCAGCCGCGGCGCTGGGCGAGTTGGGGAACGCGCGCGCGGTGCCGGCGCTCATCGAAGCCATGAAGGACGACCAGGCGGATGTCCGGCAGCGGGCAGTGATGGCGCTCGGTGAGATTGGAGATGTACGAGCGGTCGCGGCGCTGTCGGCTGCGCTCAAGGATGCTGACACGCGAGTTCGCACGCGCGCGGCGATGGCGCTTGGCGAGCTGGGCGATCGCTCCAGCGTCGACGCGCTGATCGCGGCCACTCGCGATACCAATGTAGAGGTCCGCCGTCGCGCCGTGATGGCGCTTGGGGAAATTGGAGACGCGCGCGCCATCACCGCGCTGACCGCGTCATTGAAGGATGAAGATGCGTCCGTGCGCCGCCATGCGGTCCAGGCCATCGCCGAAATCAGCGGCGATGACGACCACGACCATGGCGGCCGCTTCCGCAATCACCCGAATCCGCACCCGAACCCGAATCCCAGACCGAATCCACAGCCGCGGCCGCAGCCCCGGCCATTCGGAGAAAGGTGACCTATGGGCCGCGCATTCGTTGTCGGCCTCGCGACGTTCGTGTCGTTGACACCCGCGTCTACGCCTGAGCCCGCCAGGCAGACGCGAGCGGTCCGAGAGCTGGTCGCGGACCTCTCAGCGTCAGACGCGGCGGCCCGGGCCCGCGCTGCCTGTGAGCTTCGGGAGCAGGGCGACAGTGCGGCTGAAGCCGTGGAGCCGCTTGTTGTGCTGCTCGCCGATGCGGCCCCCGTCAGCGCCTCCGTCTGCCCGCAACGCTGGTGGCGCGGCGATCGGGACGACCTGACGAGTCCCGGCGAGCAGGCGGCGACCGCGCTTGTGGCCATCGGAGCCCGCTCGTTTCAGCCCGTGCTCGCGGCGTTGCGCGACACGACGTGGGTCGCGCGCCGTAACGCCGCGTGGGCGCTCGGAGCGCTGGACGACGACCGCGCGAGTACGGCGCTCGTCGAAGCGCTCAAAGATCCGGAAGCGGGTGTCCGTGAGCAAGCCGCGTGGGCGCTGGGCGCACTCGACAACCAGGCCGCCGTGCCCGGGTTGGCTGGCGCGCTCAAGGACTCGGATGCTCGGGTCAGGCGCCAGGCCGCATGGGCGCTCGGTGCGATCGACGATCACCGCGCGGTCGATCCGCTCACGCAGGCGCTCGCGGATGCTGACGAGCGGACACGGGAACAGGCGGCGTGGGCGCTCGGCGCCATCGATGACCGCCGCGCCGTGCCGCCGCTCCTGCGCGCCCTCACCGATGCGTCTGCCGGCGTTCGCAAGCAGGCCGCCTGGGCGCTCGGCGCGATCAACGACCCGTCCGCCGTTGACGGTCTCGTTCGCGCACTGACCGATCAGGAGCGAGGTGTTCGTGAGCAGGCGGCGTGGGCGCTGGGCGCCATTGGCGACTCCCGAGCCGTGACGGGATTGCTTGCCGCGCTCAAGGACACGGATGCCAGCGTGCGCCGGCAGGCTGCGTGGGCCATAGGAGCCATCGGGAAATGACGTCCGCCGAGGTGAGCACATGCTGTCGGACCTTCGCTACGCGATTCGCTCGTTCCTGAAATCTCCCGCGTTTTCGGTCGTCGTCATTTTCACGCTCGCGCTCGGGGTGGGCGCGAACACGGCGATCTTCACCGTCGTCAACGCCGTCCTGTTACGTCCACTGCCCTATCCCGACCCTGATGCGCTCCTGCGAGTCCGCAGGGGCACATCCTTTCCCGACATGCGCGATTGGCAGCAGGAGACGCGCAGCTTTGCCGCCATCGGCGGGTTCCGTCCGCAGTTCTTCGATTACAGCAATGGCGCGGAACCAGAGCGTCTCGATGGCGCGCTGGTCACGGGCCAGTTGCTGGGCGTGCTCGGGGCAAAGCCTGGACTCGGCCGGCTGATCGGCCCAGATGACGACCGCCGCGGTACGCAGCGTGTCGCCATGGTGAGCGACCGGTTCTGGCGAACACGCCTCGGCTCGGCGCCAGACGTCGTCGGCCGGGCGCTGATGTTCAACGCCATCACATACACGGTGATCGGCGTCCTTGCGCCTGGCTTCGAGCTGCCAGCGACGAACGCCGAGGTGTACGCGCCTTTCATCCCGCAGGCCGGCCGCGAGGCGGACTCACGCGGCGCCCATACATTGCGGGCGATTGTCCGGCTCAAGAGCGGTGTGACGCTTCCGCAAGCGCAGCAGGACATGGACGCGCTCGCCGTACGTCTCGAGCAGCAGTATCCGGACACGAACCGCGAGGTCCGGTTCCGACTGCAGCGTCTGGACGAGAACATCGTGGGGACGATCCGTCCGGCATTGGTGATGCTGGTTGCAACTGTGGGGTTCGTGCTGTTGATTGCGTGCGTCAACGTCGCCAACCTTCTGATCGCGCGCGGTGCGTCACGTCGCGGCGAGCTGGCCGTCCGTGCCGCGCTCGGTGCCGGACGGTCGAGGCTCGCGCGGCAGCTGTTGACCGAGAGCGTGCTGCTGGCAGTCATGGGCGGAGCCCTCGGCCTGGTGCTGGCGTGGTGGATCACGCGTGCGGTAATTGGCCTGGCACCCGCGGGTGTCCCCCGCCTCGAAACGGCGTCGCTGGATCTGCGGGTCCTCGGCTTCACGGCGTTGGTTTCTCTCGTTACTGGTCTGCTCTTCGGTCTTCTGCCGGCGTGGACGGCCGCCTCGATACCGCTCATCGACGTGTCGCGAGGCAGCGGCCGAACGACGGGCGGCCGCGGACGGCTGCGTGCCACGCTCATGGTCGCCGAAATCGCGCTGGCACTCGTGCTCGTCGTCGGGGCAGGCCTGTTGCTCCGGAGCTTCCGTGCGCTCACGCAGCAGCCGATCGGGTTTGCCACCAGCGACCTGCTCACGGCAAACGTCACCCTCAGCGCGCAACGCTATTTCGACATCCCGGCGCGCACACAGCTCTTCGAAGCGTACGAAGATTCCCTGGCATCGCTGCCGGGTGTCAAAAACGTGGCGCTGACGACGGACCTGCCTGTGGG
>JAIVJE010000350.1 GCA_020200195.1 Acidobacteriota bacterium
CCGAGATACCTGGCGTGCAGCATCGACACGCTATCGGAGATCGTCGTACCGATCATGCGCAACAACGTCGTGCTCGGCGAGATCGATATCGACAGCGACGAGCGGGCCGCATTCGGTGACGCGGACCGGCATCTCCTGGAGCGTGTCGCCGATCTTCTCGCTGCGCGGCTCCCGGCGAGTCAGCCGGCGACTCACCCGTAAGCAGAAACTCCATACCACCCAAACGAGTCCGGACGCCTCCTTCATGTCCCACGTCATTACACTCATCCCGGGCGACGGCATTGGTCCCGAGGTCACCGAGTCGGTCATCCGCATCTTCAAGGCCGCCGCACTGGACATCGAGTGGGAACGTCACGACGCGGGCATCACGGCGTTCAAACGCGTGAACCAGTCGCTGCCGGTCGATTTGCTCGAGTCAATCCGGCGCAACAAGGTCGCGCTGAAAGGTCCGGTCACGACCCCGATTGCCGAAGGGTTCACGAGCGTGAACGTCGGACTCCGGAAAGCGCTGAATCTTTACGCCAATCTGCGGCCGGTACGGAACCTTGCGGGCGTCCCCAGCCGCTTCGAGGGCGTCGACCTGATCATCGTGCGCGAGAACACCGAAGATCTCTATTCAGGCCTGGAACACGAGGTGGTGCCGGGCGTGGTCGAGAGCCTGAAGATCATCACCGAGAAGGCGTCGACGCGGATCGCGGAATTCGCCTTCGAGCACGCGCGTCAAAACGGCCGCAAACGCGTGACGGCGATTCACAAGGCCAACATCATGAAGCTCGGGGACGGCCTGTTCCTCGAGAGCTGCCGTGCGGTGTCGCGCAACCATCTCGACATTCCCTACGACGAGCGGATCGTGGACGCCGCCTGCATGCACCTCGTCATGCACCCTGAAAAGTTCGACGTCCTCGTGCTGCCGAACCTGTATGGCGACATCGTGTCGGATCTCTGCGCCGGGCTGGTCGGGGGGCTGGGCGTCGTTCCGGGGGCCAACCTTGGAAAGGAATCGGCGGTCTTCGAGGCGGTGCACGGCAGCGCGCCGGACATCGCGGGGAAGAACATGGCAAACCCGACGGCGCTGCTGCTGTCCGCGCTGATGATGCTCGACCACATCGGCGAGCGGCAGCGCGCCGAACGGATCCGCGCCGCCCTGGGGCGGGTGCTGGCCGAGGGCCGGATCCGCACTCGCGATCTCGACGGCGACGCGTCGACCACCGATTTTACCGACGCCATCTGCCGCGAGGTCGAGAAGTGAATCTGATATAGTCGCCGGCTGATGCTCGACGACATAAGCCAGGCAGTCCTCGCGCGCGAAGAAGTCGCGCGATATCTGCGTGGCGGGCATGGCCAGTCGGAGCTGGATGCGCGGGAACGCATCTACGCGTACCTCGATGAGCTGCGCACGACGCAGCGCTATCCAATCTACCGCGCGCTCAAACATCCGCTGTACCCGATCCTGCGAAAGATCGAGCGCATCGACGAGCACGTGCGCATCGCGCAGGAGGCGACCTGCGCCGGCCGGGTCATCTACATCTCGGATCACAAGAGCCATCTGGACTACCTCGTCGAACCGCTCGTGCTCGACGACAACGGCGTACGACCACCCGTCATTGCCGCGGGCATCAACCTGTTCGGCGGCCCGCTCGGGCTGCTCCACCGTCATGTCACCGGCGCGATTCCCATCCGCCGCAACGCGCGCGACCCCGCGTACCTCGTGACGCTCAAAGCCTACGTGTCGGAGCTGCTCCAGCGTCACGATTTGCTCTTCTACATCGAAGGAGGACGCAGTTACTCGGGCGAGCTGAAAGCGCCGAAAACCGGTCTGCTCCACGCGGCTTTGCAGGCGCAGCGCGCCGACGCTGTCATCGTTCCCATGGCGGTGTCGTACGACCTTGTCCTCGAGGATCGCATTTTGGCGCATCAGGCCGCGAAGCGACGCGGGAGACCGTTCGCGCGTGAAGTCGCGGAAATGGTCCGGTACGCCGTGGGTTACCAGTCACGCGCTTTCGTGACGTTCGGCGCGCCGATCGCGCTCAGTGCCTACGATCCCGAGTCGCGCCGCGACGTCATGGCGCTCGCACACCTGACCCGCGACACGATCGGACGGCTGTACAAGGTTCTGCCGACCGCGATCCTCGCCGCGGCGATGCGCCCCTCGATCACCCGCCGAGAGTTGGAGGCGCGCGCCGACGCGATCATCGAAGCGGTGCGCTGCGCCGGAGCGAATATGGCGGTCACGTCCGGGCGCGAGGCGGTGGAGGAAGCGGCGCAACCGCTCGTCGATCGCAACATCATCTTCGTGGAACGTGGTGGGCGCTTCCGTGTGCGGGAACGCACAGTCCTCCGCTACTACGCCCGTACGCTCCAGCACCTGCTGGTGTCGCCGCGCCGCCCCGTCCGAACCCACTGATGCTTGATCGCGTCTCCAAAGGGGTGTTTCACGCCCTCGCCGGAAGTGAGTCCATCAAACGGCTCGCGTCCCGTTACGGTATGCGCCAGCCCGACAGCTTCGCCCGACGCTTCGTCGCCGGCGAAACCGTGGAGGAAGCAATCGCCGCTGCCCAGCGGCTCGAAGCCGCCGGCATGATGCAGACACTCGATTACCTCGGCGAAAGCGTCGCGACCACGGCCGCCGCGGACGCAGCCACCCGCGCCTATCTCGGCGTGATCGAACAGATCGTCCGCTCGGGCATCGGCCGCAACATCTCGCTCAAGCTCACGCAACTCGGGCTGACCATCGATCGCGCCACATGTGTCGACAACCTGCGCCGGATTCTCGACCTCGCCGCCAACAACGAGTTCTTCGTCCGAATCGACATGGAGGACTCACCCTTCACCGAAGTGACGCTCGACATCTTCGAAACGATGTGGCAGCAGGGCTACCGGAACACGGGCGTCGTCCTGCAGTCGTACCTCCCGCGGAGCCTCAACGATGCGGGGCGCATGAATCGCCTCGGTGCGCGCGTTCGGCTGGTCAAAGGTGCGTATAAAGAGCCCCGCGGCGTCGCCTACCAGGGCAAGGCTGAGGTTGACGCGGCGTTCGTCGACATAGCCAGGCTGTTGTTATCCGAGGGGAACTACCCCGCAATTGCCACCCACGATCCCGCGATGATCGAGGCGACGCGCGCATTCGCGACCGAGCGCGGTATCGGTCAGGATCGGTATGAGTTCCAGATGCTGTACGGCGTACGACGGGACCTCCAGACCCAACTCACGCGGGACGGCTTCAGGATGCGCGTGTACGTCCCGTTTGGCCGCGAATGGTTTCCCTATTTCATGCGACGTCTCGGCGAGCGGCCGGCCAATGTCGCTTTCGTAATCCGCAGCGTCCTGCAGGAGCGCTGAAGCCGCTCCACCCCCAGAAGTACGTCACCCCCTCGCCAAGGTGTACGTAATTGCCGGCCCTCAGGGCTGCCGCCTGCCTCAACAATTGCGATCCGAGCCGCGAATCCTCACACGCGCAGGAGCGTCAAATGGCTGGCTGAGTTCGAGATCCGGGCGCAAATCCATGGCGTGGCACATCTCTTGATAAGCCCGAGGGTTAGAGGAACCGGAGCAGAAGGGACGAAACGGCTGCTCTCGAGCCGGCGTCCAAGCTGATAGGCACAACGAGGAGATTGACGATGGTGACCAATTATCCGCGGCAGCTGACGGCGTCGCCGCCGCAGAGTCAGGTGGTCGACGGCGGTATCATCACCCGCGCCGTCGGCCGTCTCGGGCAGTTGATGTGCGGAGTTCGCGGCCACGACGAGATTCTGCACTTCGAACGCCACCGGGTGATGATGCGCTGCACCTCGTGCGGACACGAGACGCCTGGTTGGGAAATCTCCGGCCGAGGTCCGCGCCGGCGGTACGAAGGGGACGCGCGTCGTCACAGTCTGACGACGGCACGGTTGGTATTACGGAAAACGGCCTGAGGCACAGCGCCGGCTCCGACAGACGGGAGCCGGCGGCTGTGTCACGTCCAGGACCGCGCAAGCGCCGCGAGCGCGTCCCGGCATCGTAGGACATCGGGAACGTTCACGTATTCCTCGGTGCTGTGTAGGCCGGCCCCTCCGGGGCCGAACAGCGCCGATGGAATCCCCGCCCCACCCAGAACGGCCGCATCCGTCCAGAAGCTCATTCCCACAATCCGGCTTGCACATCCTGCTGACGCTGCCGCGCGCGCCATCGCCGCCGGCAGCTCGTGACCCACGGGCACCTCGTACGAGGGACGCGCAAATGTTACCCGCGCGTCGGCGTCGAACTCCGGATCGTCCGCCCGGAGGTCAGCCAGAATCTGCTCGACTTCCGCCGCAGCCGTGGCGTCACTTTCGCCCGTGACCGTCCGGCGTTCCATCTGAAGCAGACAGCGATCCGGGTAGCTGCTCAACTCGCGGCCTCCGGCGATGATTGAGGCGTGCAGTGACGCGCTCCCCATCATCGGATGCGGCGGCCGGGACTGCAGCGCCCTATCGAGCGCTTCCAACCGTTGCAGCACGCGTCCCATGCGCATGATGGCGTCGCGACCGTCCTTCGGCCGGCTGCCGTGGGCCGCACGCCCTCGCGTCTCGATGTCGATCCACGCGAACCCCTTGTGCCCCACACCGATATCCAGGTCGGTCGGTTCGGTGACGATCGCAGCGTCCGCGTGCCAGCGCGTGACCAGTGCGTCGGCGCCGATGCTCGCGTATTCTTCGTCCACGACCGCGGCAACGATGAGGCGGCCTTTGCGAAAACCGCCGGCGGCCGCCACGCGCGCGGCATCGATCATCGCGGCGACGCCCCCCTTCATGTCCTGTGCCCCGCGGCCATAGAGGCGGTCATTGCGCTCTACGGGATCGAACGGCGCGGCCATGCCGTCGACACCGACGGTATCCACGTGACCGCAGAGCAGCAGCGATCTGCCGGCCTCACGACCTTCAAGCACACCGATGACGTTCGGGCGCCCCGGGGCGGCCTCCTGCATCGCGACATCGAGACCGATCCGCTGCAAGTGTGCGGCAATCGCAGTCGCAATCGGGCCCTCACCGGCTGCGCCCTGCACGAGAGAGGGATTCACCGAGTCGATGGCGATGAGATCACGGAGCAGCGAAATGCACGGGTCGTTCGTCACGTCGCCTTGTATTATGCCTGCATGGACCTGACGGGGCGCGTCGCTGTGATCACCGGAGCCTCGTCGGGGATCGGCCTCGCGTGCGCAGAGCATCTGGCGCGCGCGGGAGTGGCCGTGGTGCTTGGGGCGCGGCGCGCGGACCGGCTCGATACCGCCGTGCGGGCGATCCGTGATGCGGGCGGCCGGGCGGAAGCGGTGCCCACCGACGTCACGGCCCAGGCGGACGTCGACCGGCTCGTCGCGCGCGCGGGTGAAGCCTTTGGCTCACTCCACATCATGGTGTGCAATGCGGGATTCGGCTACTACGGGACCGTCGAGCAGACGGAGCCCGACGTCATGGCGCGCATGATGGACGTCAACTTCATGGGGACCTTCTTCGGCACACGCGCGGCGCTGCCCGTCTTTCGCAGACAAGGACACGGTCACCTCCTGATCGTGTCGTCCATTGTCGGGCGGCGCGGCATCGCCCAGATGAGCGGGTACGGCGCCACCAAGGCGGCGCAGGTCGGCTTTGCGGAATCGCTTCGTACCGAATTCGCCGGCACCGGCATCCACATCAGCGTCGTATTTCCCGTATCGACCGAGACGGAGTTCCGGGACGCGATGGCGCGCGATTACGGTCATTCGGTTACCGGCCTCGGCCCGAAGCAGTCCGTCGATCACGTCGCCCGGGCGATGGTTGCGTGCGTACGAAGGCCGCGGCCCGAAGTGTATCCGCATCGCATGTCGCGCGCACTGGCCGTCATCAACGCCGTGGCGCCGGCGATGGCAGACCGGCTGGTCGCACGGTACGGCCGGCGACGGCAGTAACGCCGCGTGCGCGCCAGATTCTCCGTCAGCGAATGCGCCATGGGTTTCATCGCTATCCCAAGTGGAACGTTTCTCATGGGGAGCCACGAGGGGCAGGAGGACGAAGCACCGATTCATCGCGTCCAGCTAGACGCGTTCGAGATCGCCGTGTTCCCTGTGACGAGGCGCGACTATGCAGCGTTCCTGTCGGCGACCTCGCATCCCGCGCCGCGGGATTGGCAGGTGCCGGAATTCTCGGGCGACGACCTGCCGGTCGTCGGCGTGAGCTGGACCGACGCGACGGCAGGTCCGCTGCCCGGCCCGTGGCCCGTGTCACGCGGCGCACCCAATCACTTCGGTATTCACGGTATCGCGGCAAACATCCACGAGTGGTGCGCCGACTGGCACGCCCACGAGTACTACGCGCAGTCTCCGACGGTGAACCCGCTGGGACCGCCAGCGGGATCGCGGAAAGTCTCGCGCGGAGGATCGTGGCGTCACTCGGTGACGATCAGCCGCACAGCGGCGCGCAGTAAGCTGGATCCTTCCTTCCGATACACCGACTACGGCTTCCGGGTCGCCCGATGAGTGTGGAGATCGCCCGGGCCATTGCACGCGCGGTTCGCGAGCGAGGTGGGCGGGCGCTCATCGTCGGCGGCTGGGTCAGGGATCAGCTTCTGGGGCTCCCGTCCAAGGACGTTGACCTGGAAATCTACGGCGTGCCGGCATCCGAGCTGCGGATGGTGCTCGAGCGATTCGGGCCGGTGAACACCGTCGGCGAAAGCTTCACCGTCTACAAAGTGGCGGATGTCGATGTGGCGCTGCCGCGCCGCGAATCCCGGATCGGCCGGGGGCACCGTGGCTTCGAAGTGTCCGGAGAGCCGAGTCTGTCGGTTGCCGAAGCCGCCCGCCGGCGCGACTTCACGATCAACGCCATCGCCTGGGATCCCCTCACGAACGAGTACGAGGACCCATGGAACGGCCGCCGCGACCTCGAGGCGCGAATACTGCGTGCCGTCGATCCCCGCACGTTCGGCGACGACAGCCTGCGCGTGCTGCGAGCGGTCCAGTTCGCGGCGAGATTCGAGTTCGATCTGGATCCGGGTACACGCGAGATCTGCCGGCGCCTCACCCTCGATGATCTGCCGGCAGAGCGGATCTGGGGAGAAATCGAGAAGTTGCTGCTGCAGGCGGCCCACCCGTCCGTGGGGTTCACGCTGGCGCTCGACCTCGGTGTGATCGAGCGGCTGTTCCCTGAGCTGCGAAGGCTCGTCGGGTGCCCGCAGGAACCCGATTGGCATCCTGAAGGTGACGTCTGGGTTCACACGCTGATGGTCGTGGACGAAGCGCGGCGGCGTATCCACGATCTCGAACGGCCGCAGCAGATCGCGGTGATGCTGGGCGCCGTCTGCCACGACCTCGGCAAGCCGCTCACGACTGCGTTCGTCGATGGGCGTATCCGATCGATCGATCATGAGCCGGCGGGTGTCGCTCCCGCGACCGCTTTCCTCGACCGCCTGAACATCCACACCATCGGGGGCTTCGACGTTCGCAAGCACGTCCTTGGCATGGTCGCGCATCACTTGAAACCGCACGCCTTCTCAAAGACGCAGCCACCGGCTGGGGATGGAGCGTTCCGCCGGCTGGCGCAGAGGGTCGACCTCGATCTGCTGGCGCGCGTCGCCATGTCGGACTGCGTCGGACGCGAGGGCCATCACGATTGTTCCGGCATCGACTGGTTCGTGGACCGCGCCCGACAGCTCGGCGTCCAGCACGCCGCGCCGGAGCCCATCCTCAAAGGGCGTCATCTCCTCGAGCTCGGCGTCGAGCCGGGTCCTCGTATGGGGCAGATCCTGCGTCAGATCTACGAGCAGCAGCTCGACGGCCAGGTGCACAGCCTCGACGACGCAATCGCGCAGGCGCGGGAAGCGCTACGGATGTAGTGCGGCGGCGGCTATTTCGACGAGAGTACGAACTTGTTTCCGTCGACATCCTGGAAGATCGCCGATGTCCCCCAATGCTCCGTCTTCCGCGGCCGCACGAACTCTACTCCGCGCCGCATCATCTCCTCGGCGGTTTTCTCGACGTTGTCGGCGACGAATACGATGTTCGACGAGGTGCCGATGCGATCTTTGTGGTCGTTTGCGGTGAACAGCACGACGCGGGTGTCCGCGCCGGGGATGCCGAGCTCGAGCCATCGCTGCGTGCCGTCGAACGGTTAATCGGTCTTGACGGTGAAGCCGAGCTTCTGCGTATAGAACTCGAGTGCGCGGTCCTGGTCGTTGACCGGAATGCTGACGAACTTGACGCGTTTGATCATGGAGGCCTCCTGCCTAGAGTGGTGCACGTGCAGGGTGCCGGGTGCAGGGTGCGGTGCGGTGCACGTGCTTACATTGCTGCTGGCAACGCTGTGGGTCACGCTCGCGCCAGGAAGCACCTGCACAGCACCGCACCTTGCACCGTGCACCCTGCACGTGCACCGCTCTCGATCAGTATCGTCCGGTTCGACCCGGCCGCGCCAGACCGTTTTTGACAGCTATAGTTGTTGCAACTATAGTATTCAGCAGTGATGCCGGCCGCTCGGATTGATCCCTATATCGTCGACGTGCTGATGCCCGACCTGACCGGGCACGACCGTCGTCCGTCCGCATTTCTGGTGTATCTGTTTCTGTGGCACCGGAGCCAGGGAGACCGCACGCGCGGTGTCAGGGCCAGCTATCGGACCATCGCCGAGGCTACCGGCCTCTCGAAGAGCGCCGTCCAGGCGGCCGTTCGTACGCTCACGCGCCGGCGCCTCGTGCACAGTCTTCGGGAGGGCCGCACTGCTGTCCCGGAGTACACCGTTCACCGTCCCTGGGCTCGCGCGAAAGCGCGTTAAAAGAAATGGACTCGCGCGAAAGCGCGGTAGAAGCCGGTACAGAGACGGTAAAGAAAGGACAGGCTGCCCTGCATGCCCGGTTTGCGTCTGATGTGTGTCGGCATGCTCATGCTGACGGCGGTTCCGAACGTGAGCGCACAGGACGCTACCCGGCTTCGTCCGTTCGCTGCGGACGCGCGCGGCGTGTGGGCCCGGTTCAAGGAGGATCCGAACATTGCAGCGTCGCTGGACGTCACAC
>JAIVJE010000057.1 GCA_020200195.1 Acidobacteriota bacterium
GGGCGGGGGCGCGAGCACCAGTGGCAACCTGCTGAAGAGCTGCTAGCGGAATTCGAGCACCCGCTGTGGAAGGAGATCGCCGAACGGGCTGCCGGCGCCGGGCACGGTGGCATGGACTTCATCGAGGACTATCGCCTGATCAAGTGCCTGCGTGAGGGTCTCCCCACGGACATGACGGTCTACGATGCCGCCGCGCTGAGTGCGGTGGTCGATCTCAGCGTGAAGTCGGTCAAGAAGCGGAGCGCCGCCATCGACCTGCCCGATTTCACGCGCGGCGGGTGGAAGACGACTGCACCGCTCCCGATCGTGAGGATGTAGACCGCGCATGCGCCTCACGACCCTCGACGGGGGCGGCAGCGCGGCGCCGCAGGAGAAGCGTTGACCACGCGGGCGCTCGTTCTGGCGCGTGGGCTTGGGCGCCGGATGCAGCAGCCGGACGAGGCCGCCCAGCTCACCGACGAGCAGCGACGGGCGGCAGATGCCGGTCTGAAGGCGATGATGCCCGTCGCGGGACGGCCGCTGCTGGACTTCGGGCTGAGCGCGTTGGCCGATGCCGGGATCACCAATGTCGGCTTGATCGTTGCGCCCGATCACGAGGTGATCGAGCGCTACTACACGGCTACGTCGCCACCGGTCCGCCTCTACCTTGATTTTCTGGTGCAGCGCGATCCGCTCGGGACCGCCAATGCCCTGCTCGCGGCGGAAAGCTGGGCCGGTGATGCGCCGTTCCTTGCGTTGAACGCGGACAACCTCTACCCCGCCGGCATTCTCCGCCGACTCGCCGCGCTCGACGAGCCAGGGCTGCCTGTCTTCACTCGTGAACAGCTGGTGCGGTCGAGCAACATTCCGCACGAGCGCGTGCAGACGTTTGCGCTGCTGGACGTGAACGCCGCAGGGTACTTGACGGGGATCATAGAGAAGCCACCGGCCGACGTCATGGATGCCGAAGGGGCAAACGCACTGGTCAGCATGAACTGCTGGCGGCTCGATCGCCGTATCTTCGGTGCGTGCCGCGACGTGCCACACTCCCCGCGCGGCGAATTCGAGCTGCCGAACGCCGTGGGCCTCGCGATCTCTCGCGGCGTCAGGTTCCGGGCGGTGCCTGCGCGCGGCCCCGTGCTCGATTTGTCGCGACGCAGCGATGCCTTGGAGGTCGCACGCCGCCTGTCCGGCGTCGTGCCACGACCGTGACGGGCGCGCACCTCGCGTCGAGCCTCGTCGACCGAGGTCTGTCCGCCGCTGAACAGCCGGCGAAGGCATCGCTGTACGACCTGGCGCTCGCCGCGTGGCGCGAACAGCACGATCGGCCGCCGGAGCATGCCTGGTGGGTGCCTGGCCGCCTCGAGGTGTTCGGCAAACATACCGACTACGCTGGCGGGCGCACGATCGTCGCCGCCGTCCCGCGGGGATTTGCGTTCCTCGCCGGTCACCGTGACGACGATGTTGTCTGTATCGTGGATGCCCGGTCCGGCGACCGGGTGACGATCCAGCGAGGTGCCACCGGTGGCGCGTTCACGGGATGGCGTCATTACACGGAGGTGGTGTTCGGACGGCTCGCGCGAAACTTCCCGGGTGCGATGCTCGGGGCCCAGATCGTGTTCGCGAGCGATCTCCCTCGCGCGTCCGGCATGAGCAGCTCGAGCGCGCTGGTGGTAGGTCTGGCGACTGCGCTGGCCAGGCTGTGGGAATTGCCGGATCGCAGCGCCTGGATCCGCAACATCCGCGGCTGTGCGGATCTTGCGAGCTACTTCGCGTGCATCGAAAACGGTCTGACGTTCGGCACGCTGATCGGTGACGCAGGTGTGGGAACGCATGGCGGGAGCGAGGACCACGCAGCCATGCTGTGCGCCCAGCCGAAGCGCCTCTCCGGCTACGCGTTCGTCCCTATGCGGCATCTCGACGACGTCATCGTTCCGACTGCGTGGCAGTTCGTCGTGGCCTCGAGCGGCGTCACAGCGGAGAAAACGGGGGGTGCACAGGAGGCATATAACCGTCTGGCGGAGGCAGTGCGAGTGCTCCTGCATCTCTGGAACGCAGATCACGAGCGGCAGACCTCGCTTGCCGACGCGGTCTCGTCAGCACCTCCGGCGGCTGCGACCTTGCTCGAAGCCGTCAATCGATCGGCCGTGCCTGGATGGACGTCGAATGCGCTTGCGGATCGCCTGGAGCATTTCGTCAGAGAGGACGGACGCGTGTCTGAAGCGCTCGAAGCGTTCCGGAACGCCGATGCCGGACGGATTGGTGTGCTGGCGGTGGCTTCTCAGCAGGATGCCGAGCGGCTTCTGGGCAATCAGATAGCGGAGACGACGTCGCTCGCCCGGCTGGCCCGCAAGGCTGGCGCCTTCGCCGCCTGCGGATTCGGGGCGGGGTTCGGCGGCAGCGTCTGGGCGCTGGTCGAAGCAGAGGCGGCGGGCGAATTCGCTGCACGCTGGCTCGCGGCGTATCGCGCCGAGTATCCGACCGCGGTGCGATCCGTCACGTTCGTTGCCACGCCCGGTCCCGCGCTCACGCAACTGTCGCCGTAGCGAAAAGGTGGCAGTCCCCTTTTTATCCGCTCAGGCCTAGCCGCTGGGTCGCTGGAGGGGGCAGCTCGTCCAGCTCGATCGCGACGCGAGTCCGGCGCTGCCACATGTCAATGACTCGCAGCGTTGCCACCAGCATAATGCCGCCTGCGAGGAAGGCCGCAATGCCGACAGCAGTCTCCAGTGCTAACCGCTCCAGCCACGCAAGCCCGTACAACGCCAGGAATGCACCCAACAGGTAGATGGGACCCAGTGTCTTCAGGTTCACGCTGGGTACATGACTCGAGGCAAACGGCAGCTTTCGAAAGCCAAGTAACAGCCCCTCCAGCAGCACCAGACTCAGCACCAGACCGCACAGGAGATGGACGAGAGCGAGCGAAAACCCGAGCGCCATCGCGTGCAGAGGAAACAGCAGCCACAGGGTTGGGAGGACGAGCCCGCCGAATGCGGCGCGCTTGACGCCGGTGAGATACGGCCGTTCGTCTCCTGACCACGAAAGATGGAAAGCCCAGTTCGCACGCAGTTCCGCCGGAACGGCGACGACATAGCGGAATCCCACCAGCAGCGCGGTCGCAAGCACGGGTTGGATCGCGAAGAACCGCAACGGGAGCAACGCCACATGCTCCCCGTGCCGGACGTCCGTCCCCACCAGGCTGACGGCCGCGGCAGCGAAACCGATCGCGACGAATATGGCCATGCCGACGCGGTGCGGCAGGCTGCGCGAAAGGCATTGCAGCGTGAAGAAGAAGCCTGCCTGCGCTTCAGGAGTCCGCACTACGATCCGCTGCAGTACCCACCGCAGTGCCTCACTCACGCGCCCGCGCCTGGACCGCCGGCTCGACGGCGCAACCGGTAGCCGCCGGCTGTTCCACGCGAACGCACCGAGCGCAATGACCGCGGCGGTCAGGAGAGCGGCAATCGCCATGTACCCAAGCTGCTGGAACATGACGCCGTGACTGTCGTACAGCGCCGTGGCTTCTGTCTCCGCCCCGAGAATCTGCTCGGGGAGCTCTTCACGCGGCAATCGGATAATCACACCACCTGCCAGCCTCTCATGGAGCCCGACGAACCACAGCGGAGGCACTGCAAAGGGACTCGACGCGCCGGGCGCCAGCCACACGCCTGCGACATCTGAGGAGAGGCTCGGCGTCAAGAGCAGCACCGCCCCGAGGAGCACGACCAGCATGGCCTGCACACCTGTCGCGATGCCGCTGGACCACCATGCACCGAACGCTGCGTACAAGAGTTCGCGGAGTGCGAGCACCGACAGAAATCCAAACGCACCGGCCGCCATGCAGATTCCTGCCTGAGCGGCTGCCAGCATGAGCGGCTCCAACAGCCCGGCGCGCAGTTTCGCAACGACCAGCCAGGAAAACATCATGCTCGGCGCGAGGTTGAGCGCCAGCGCGAATCCTGCGGCGAAGATCGCCACGGCGGCGAGCTTCGCGCGGACGATGTCCCCGCGATTGATCGGCAGCGGCCCCAGAATCGATGTGTCCCTGGCATCGAGCCCGAGGGCGTCCCACTCCACGACGGCGACGAGCGCCATGACGATCATGGCGCAGGTGATATAGAAAAACCGGTCGTCGAGAACCTCCACCGCGGTACGGCCGGGCGACTGGAACGGCGTCAGATACTTCAGTCCCAGCAGGATCGTCACGAACAATCCGGAGGCGATTAGGACCGCGCTCGCGGCAGAGAGCACTTCGTGCCGGTCCGCGTCGGGCGAGATCAGGTCGTTTTCGAGAAACCGCTGCAGGAAGTGACGCGTCAGGAGACTACGCACGGTCCGCGACCACATCGGCGATGTCGCGCGCGGTCTGCTCCGGATCGGCTCGCAGCACGAGTTGCGCAAACACGTCTTCGAGCGAGCTGCTGGACATCAGAACGCGCAGTTGCCGCACGGAATCGTCTGCGACCATCCGGCCGCGGTGGAGCACGATGACTCGCTCGCAGACCTTTTCGACGACCTCGAGGATGTGTGAGCTGTAGAGGACGGCCTTGCCCCGCGCCGCCAGTGTCTTCACCAGGTGCCGCAGGACGAGGGTCGCGGTCACGTCGAGACCGGACTCGGGCTCGTCGAAGATCAGAACGTCAGGGTCGTGCAGCAGCGCACCGATAATCAGGATCTTCTGCTTCATGCCTTTCGAGTACGAGCTGATCGCAAGCTCGAAGGCGTCCGTGAGCCCAAAGAGCTCCAGCAGCGCACCGATTTTGCGTTCAAGCAGCTGCGAGGGAACGCCTCGGAGGCGGCCCACCAGCTCGAGATATTCGCGACCAGAGAGGAACGAATACAGGTGAGGCTCTTCCGGCACAAACCCAAGACGACGCCGGAAGGCGATCGGATCGGCACTGATATCGCGTCCGTCGAAGAAGACAGCGCCGTCCGTCGGTTCCACCAGGCCTGCGAGCATCCGGGCGGTGGTCGTTTTACCCGAACCATTTGGACCCAGATACCCGACGACGTCTCCCGCTCTGACGACAAAGCTCACATCGTCGAGGACGGTAACGCCGAAAAACCGCTTCACGAGATGGCGCGCTTCCAGCATGAGGCGACTCAAGTGTTCTGGAGTGATGGAGCTAACGCGTGCACAGTGTCAGCCCGGCATCGACGAGCGGGGTAACGCTCCTGCGCATCGGTGACAACGGGGGCCAGCTCCGCTCTCGTCCCTCCGCGTCGATCTGCTGCAACTCCGGCTCCGAGAGGTGGTGCGTGTCCAGAATGCGTTGCTGGCATTGACCCTGATTAGGCGGCCTGGCCTTTTCACAGGCAGATGCTTCTGCGAAGATTCGCATCCGCTGATCCTGCGTCAGTCGCTTCAGCGGCTCGCGCGGCCCGGACGATTGCGTCGCCCAGATTGGATCGAGTGGCGCGAAGCCACGCGACGTTGCGGTCAGATTGAGCCCGTAAGTGACACCGCCCGCACGAAAGACGACGGCATCGGAGATACACCCGAGAGTGCCGACCCCCACGGTCAAGGGCCATTTCCAGCCGAACTCGCGCCTGGTGACTGTGCGTTGCTGACTTACGGGAATGTCGGGAATGCGATCCCCGATTTGCGGTGACGCCTTCTTGTCGCAGGCACTGAACAGCACCAGGAGAACGAGACTCCACGCACCCTCTCTCACTGACCTCTTCCTTACTCGTACCGCAGTGCCAGGACCGGATCGAGGCGGGTGCCCCGTCGCGCAGGGGCAAGGCAGGCAATCGCTCCGACCAGGACGAGAAGCAGCGCGGCCCCAACCACGTTCAACGGATCGCTCAGAGCGGCAGGCCCGGCATAGTTCGCGAATACTCGTTCCCATGCCATCGTGCAGGCCACACCGAAAAGGAGGCCAACGCCGAGCTGTAGCATTGGTCGCCGCAGCACCAACCACCTGAGCTGCCACGGCCGCGCGCCGATGGCCATACGAATGCCGATCTCGTGGGTCCGCTGCGCTACGGAATGCGACGCGATCGCATAGAGCCCGACGGCTGACAGACCCACCGCGATGAACGTGATAATCGTGAGCAGCAGGTTCGACACGCGGCCGTTCCAGCGCGATTCGGTCACGGCTTGCTCCATCGTCATGATGCGGTACAACGGAAGGTCCGGATCGAGAGCGCGGATCGCCTCGCGCACTATCGTTGCGATCGTCATCGGCTCGGACGGGTCCGATCTCAGTCGGATTCGGTGTCCGATTGCATCGGTGGTCGGAAAATACATCTCCACGAAACGCTGGTTCACGATCACATTCTCGTGACCGGCCGTACCGTCCCGCTCATCGAACCCTCGACCCCGAAAAAGCGGCAGTCCCATCGTCTCGAAGTAGCGGTTGCCGATGCTCAGTGTCCAGACTGTCGGAGGCGGAGCGCCGGGTGTCGCAGCGACCCCGTCGATCAGCAGTTGCCGGCTGGAGGCGCCTCCGAACGGCAAACTGGCGGCAATCGTCGTCGAAGAGATCGAGCTGATTCCACGGAGGTGTTGGTCCAGGCGCCCGTAGAAAGCCACCCGCATCTCTGGAGTTCGATACTTCTGATTCGGCAAGGCGACTGACATCGTCAGCAAACGCGGCATGTCGATGGCGGGATCCTTGCGCTGCTCCGCGAGAATCCCTCGGACTCCGAAGGCCAGGTGAACGAGCAGGAGCAGCGTCAAAGCAACCTGGGAAATCAAGAACGCGGCCGTCCAGCGGCGCGCGCGCAGGCCGCCGCCGATTGGTCCGGCATCCTTCAGCACGCCATTCACATCTGTTTTCGAGAGATGAAGCGCGGGCACCAGTCCAAAGACGAAGCTGGTTCCGAGACAGATCGCGGCAAGGAACGCGAATATCCGTCGGTCCATCGTGAAGTCCATCCAGTACGGCAACATGTCCTGCGGAATGAAGCTCGATACGATTTGAAGGCCACCGACCGAAAGCCCCAGGCCGAGGATGCCTCCGAGCAACGCGAGCAGCATGCTTTCAGCGAGCAACTGCCGGACGACACGACGACGGGTGGCTCCGAGAGATGCGCGGAGGGCGATTTCGCGGGCCCGCTCCGTCGAACGCATCAGCAGTAGGTTGGCGACGTTGGCACACGCGATGAGCAGCACCAAGCTGCCTGCGCTTATGAAGGCCAGCCAGGCAGGGTCCTTGATATTGCCGTTGTATCGTTCGTTAATGGGAACGATGGTTATCCTGACACCTTCGTTCGTCCCCGGGTACTCTCGAGACAGGCGCGTCGCGGTCGTGTCCAGCTCGGCACGGGCGTCGACGAGGGTCATTCCATCTGCCAGCCGTCCAAACATCGCAAGCGCTCGTGCATCGCGCTTCTGGTCCGCGAGTTGGGGCATCGTCGCCAATGGCAGCCACACGTTAGTGTTGTTAGGAAACCTGAATCCATCCGGCATGACACCAATAACGATTGTCGGCACGCCGTTTACATGGATGGTCCGACCGATGATCGATGGATCGCCGCCATATCGATCCTTCCACACTTGGTGTCCGAGGATGACGACAGCCCGGGCTCCGGTCTGATCGTCCTCGGGCAGGAAATCTCGGCCGATTGCCGGCGCTTCGCCGAGCAACCTGAACGCATTTGCTGAGACGTATGCCCCCGCGAAACGGTCAGGCGTTCGGCCCTGATCGCCGACCGCCATCGGCGCTGCTGTGAATGCGCCGACCCCGGTGAATGTGCGCGCGGCCGTACGCACATCTTCGAAATCGCGGTACGACATACCACGAACGCTGGCGCGGGCGTCGCGCGTGGCGAGATACATGATGCGGTCTACTTGGTGAAATGGCAGGCCGCGAAGGCAAATCATGTCGACCAGGGTGAAGAACATCCCATTCACGCCGATACCGAGGGCCAACACGATCACCGCGACAAGCGTGAAGGAGCGTTGCTTTGTGAGCAGGCGCCTCGCGAACCGAAGGTCCTGCGCGATGTCTTCAAGCCACCGGGTACCCCGTGCATCTCGACAGTCTTCCTTCACCTGATTCAACCCGCCGAACTCGATGCGCGCGCGGCGCTGTGCGTCCGCCTCAGACATTCCGTTGCGGATGTTGTCATCCATTTGGGCCTGGAAATGAAAGCGCAGCTCGGCATCCAATTCCGTTTCGAGTTGATCGCCTTTGCGAAAGCGCTGCCACCAGTTCACCGCGCCCCTCCTTCCGCGAGCTGAAGGATTAGGCGGATGGCTTCAGAGAGCCGCGCCCAATTCGCCGTTTCCGACTTGAGTTGAGCTCGCCCCTTTGCCGTCAACCGATAAAATTTGGCGTCGCGGCCGGTGTCCGACGCCTTCCACTCGGCAGCGAGCAAGGCGCGATTTTCGAGGCGATGTAATGCCGGGTAGAGCGAACCTTGTTGCACCTGCAACACGTCGCACGAGATCTGCTGAAGTCTCTGGGCGATCGCGTACCCATGGATCGGGCCTACGGCGACGATCTGGAGTATTAACAGGTCGAGCGTGCCTTGCGGCAAGTCAGATTTCAGCGAATTCATGGGCTCGGGGTGATACCTCTGGCATCTACATATATGCGACTATATGTAGAAGATCAAGGTGTTCGTGGTTCGCCGCGTGGGAGGGACAGGGCACAAGTCCCACCACGACGCCGACGACTCCGAGCCCCGCCACCTTCGGTAAGGATGGTCTGGAGAATCGTGCGTGGCTGCGCTCCCAGCGTCATTCGGCTCCCGATTTCGTGTGTTCTCCGGCTCACTAAATAGGAAAGCAAGCCATAGATCCCGATGGTCGCCAGAAGAAGCGCAGCGGCTGGCAAATCACTGACGCCGAGGATGGACCGCTGCCGATCCGGGGCGGGGCATCCCTTCTATC
>JAIVJE010000289.1 GCA_020200195.1 Acidobacteriota bacterium
CTCGATAGATTATCCTTTGCAAGCATCAGCTCTCCCACGTTCTCTCGGCGCCATCAGTGGCGCGGCAGCGTTGCGCGATCGAGCGCGTTGCCGGCGTCAAGCGGCATCCCGGGAGAACAGCAGCGGCAGATCGCGACAAGGAGAAAACGAATGCGGGGGTTGGTCGCCATAACTACCGCCGTCGGAACGATAACAGTCGCTGCCTGGATGTCCGCGAGTCGCATCGCCGGACTCGCTCAGGGCAGCCCCGAAGGGCCCGGGTTGATTCTTCAGAAGGCCGAGGGCGAACGTCGCGTCCGCCGCCCACGACCCGAAGCGGCCGGCAAAGTGGCGGCGTCCACGATGGTGATCAAAGTCGATCAGCGAAATGGCGGATCGCCGAACTTTTTCATGGCGACTGAGGAGATCCTACCGGGTGACGCAATCGCGCCGCACCTCCATCCGGAATACGACGAGATCCTCTTCGTGCATCGGGGAACCGGCCTTGCGACCCTCGGTGCCCGGGGGGCGACGGTCACCGAAGGCGCCACGCTGTACATCCCCTCGAATACGCGCGTAAGTCTGAAGAATACCGGCAGAGAGCCGCTGAGCCTCGTCTTCATCTTCCCACGGCCGGAGATGGTCTCCGCGTACTACCGTGAGCTGACCGTCGCGGAAGGCCAGCGCGTTATCCCGTTTTCGAATGAGGAGTTCGCGGCGTTTCGGGCGCGCCACAAGGCGCACGTCTCGTTCGACAAATGATCCCGAGTTCAGTTCCGAGCTACATTTCACCAACGACTTGTCCGAGGATTTCATGACACGGCAAACGGTATGCTCGGCATTCGCAGCGATGCTGCTCTCAGTCGTCACAGCGCGTACGGCAGCGGCACAGCTGATGTCGACCTGCGCGGAAAACTCGCCCGAGAGACACGGCGAGATTGGCTGCAGCATCATCGAGAGCAAGGTGCTCCCGGATACGATCAAAGCGCCGGTGTTCTGGCATATCGATCAATTTGATTCCGTGCAGCGTGCCCGTGCCGCCGTCGGCCCGGCCGGCATCGCCTTCGATGCAGCCGGAACATCGTGGCTGATGACGATTGAGTCAGATACCGTCGATCACCACGGTGGAACGCATGTGACACACGTCGGGCCACTCCCGCTGCCACGCGCCGCCAAATATGGCGTCGTGGTCCAGTCGGCGCTGTTCACGCCCGGCATGTACTCGTTGGCTCATCACCATTCCGGTGTTGAAGCGGTGTATGTGGTCGAAGGCGAAGCGTGCTACGAAACGCCGGGGCGAGGCTTCAGACTGCGGAAAGGCGAGACGGTTGTACTTTCGACCGGAACGCCAAATGCGCGCGGTCGTCGCAGGCTCGACCCCGCGCCACGTCCTGGCGGTAATTATCCATGACGCTGCGCAACCTGCCACGATGAGGATGCCGGAAGGCAAGGGGCCGCAGCTTGCCTCGTGCAAATAGAGGTTCGGCCTGTCATGCACACACCTGGTGCTCGAACCATCTCTGTCGTGGCAGCCATACTGTGCTCGAT
>JAIVJE010000058.1 GCA_020200195.1 Acidobacteriota bacterium
CTGCGGGACGACACGTTCGGCAGTCGCGGCCGGTGTCTGTGAGGCGCTCGCCATACTGATTCGGCCGAACCTGGCACCGCTCGCGCTGTTGATCCACGCCGGGGTTGCATTGGCCGGTCCGAGGGAACAGCGGGGCCACCGGCTGCTTGCGGCATCGTTGCCTCTCGCCGTCGGGCTGATCGTGCTGGGCGCGGTGCAGGACGCGCGGTACGGCTCGTGGCGGGCATCGGGCTACGGGGTTTTCGCCGACCTGTTCGCGGCTGCGAACATCCGGCCCAACTTCGCGCGGTATCCACGATGGCTCACCGATACGCACCACTGGTTCATTTGGCTCTGGGTCGCCGCCCCCATCTGGCTCGTCATCGTCAGGCGGCCACGACCAACGCGGATCGCCGTCTCTCTCGCGTGGCCGTTCTGCGCTGCCGTGTTCGCGGCGTACCTTCCGTACGTCTTCTTTCAGCCGCAGGAATGGACCTACAGCCGATTTCTTCTCCCGGCGCTGCCACTGATGCTTCTGCTCGGCAGCGCGATCGCCTTGAGCGCGGTCCGGACGCTGCCCACGCCCGTGCGGCCAGTAGCAGCCGGAATCGGGACGATTGTGCTGGTGTGGTTCATGATCGGGAGGGCACGCGAATTGGGAGTGTTCGAGCTGCGGCACACGGAACGCGACTATCCGGCAGTCGGGCGGTACCTCCGGGAACAGCTGCCAATGAATGCGATCTTTTTCTCGTCGCAACACAGCGGCAGCATCCGCCTCTACGCGGACCGGCCGATCGTGCGCTGGGATCGCCTGGAGGCTGGGTGGCTGGACGAAGCGGTCACGGCCTTGCGCGGACGTGGGTACATCACGTACCTCGTCGCCGCCCCCGGTGAGCTGACGTCATTCCGTGAGCGCCCTGAGAACAAGGGAGAGGCGGCGGCACAGCAGCTCACGCCGCTGGTGATGATCGGACGCACGGCCGTTTACGAGCTGACCGCTGGGACGGGACGTTAGAGCGGCGCGCGCTTGAGGATCAGGATCGTCAAATCGTCTCCGAATCTCGGCTCGCCGGCGTGTGCCTCCACCGCCTCCAGTACCCGGGCGTCGATCACCGCCGGGGAATCCGCGGCGTGAAGATCGATGATGACTCCGAGTCCCGCTTCCTCGAACGGCTGTCCCACCGGATCTTCGGCTTCGGTAATCCCGTCGCTGTACATCACCAGCAGCTCCCCAGGTTCCAGTCGCGTTTCCACGGCCGCAAACCGCGAGTGCTCGAACATGCCGAGCGCGACGCCGCTGGCCGGAAGACGCTCATGGCGTCCGTCGCGATGTCGCAGCAGCGGCGGGTTGTGCCCGGCATTGACGTAGGTGAGCGCGCCCGTGGCAGGGGTGTAGACCGCATAGAACAGCGTGATGAACCGCGATGGCGGGCTGTGCCGCGAGATCTGCACGTTCAAGCGCTCGACGAGCGCTGCCGCTTCCAGCTGCTCGTCGGCCAGCGTCCGCAGCACTGCGAGCAGCAACGCCATGAGTAGCGCCGCAGGGCTGCCTTTCCCTGCGACATCCCCCACCGTCACGATCACGCGGCCATCGGGCAGCGGCAAGACATCGTAGAAATCTCCTCCGACCGTGTTGGCGGGACGCGTGGTGCCGCAGATTTCGACGTCAGCGATGCTGTATGTTCCTTGCGGGAGCATGGCGCGCTGGATCTCGCGCGCCACTTCCAGCTCGCCCTTCAGCGAGAGCCGGTCCGCGACTTCGAGAAGCACCAGCAGGTTGACGAGACACAGGCTGACGATCAACGCGAACGTGCCATCGGCCCACACCGGCATCAGCAGTGCGACCTGGATGAACGGCGTACCGAACGGCACGTCGACGATCGAGAATCCGCGGAACAACCGCAGGATGCCCATGAGCGCGATGACGAGCGCGCCGAGGTACAGCGCGCGCCGCGCTGGCGGGAGCCTCAGCGTGAACGCAACGAAGATCTGCTGGAACCGCAGCGGCAGCCGCTTCCACCACGGCAGGCCGGCGTAGCGGTCCTCATCCAGGCCTCGGGTGAAGAAACGATACGCGTCTCGCGTGTCGTGCGTGAACAGCCGCTGGAGATCGTCACGCGAGAGATCTCGGGTGTAGGTATCGAACAACTCGCGGGCGCGGTCGGAGGCGTAGGCCTTCACGTCAAATCAAATCCAGCTCGCGGCCGACCCTGGCGAACGCGTCGAGCGCGTACTGCAGGTCTTCGCGTGTGTGCGTGGCGGTCACAATCGTGCGGACCCGGGCCTTGTCCCTGGCGACGGTGGGGAATGCGATGCCCTGCGCGAACACCCCTTCTTCGAACAGCCTGTCGGACAGCCGCATGGCTTTTCCACTCTCACCGGCGATCACGGGCGTAATGGGACTCTCGCTGAGTCCGGTGTCGAACCCGAGGTCCGTCAGCCCCTTCTTAAAGAAACGGGTGTTGTCCCAGAGTCGTTCGATGATTTCTGGTTCTTCCATCAAAACGTCGAGCGCGGCGATGCACGCCGCGGCGACTGCAGGGGGGTGCGACGTGGAGAACAGGAACGGCCGCGCGCGGTGGTACAGAAACTCGATCAGATCGCGCGTGCCGGCCACATATCCGCCGAGCGCTCCCATCGCCTTCGAGAGGGTCCCGACCTGAACGTCGACGCGGCCGTGCATCTCGAAGTGGTCAACCGTACCGCGGCCGTTCTTTCCAAACACACCGCTCGCATGGGCGTCGTCGACCATCATGATGCAGCCGGTGTCCTCGGCGAGCTGACAGAGCTGCGGCAGCGCGCCGACGTCGCCGTCCATACTGAAGACACCATCGGTGATAAGGAGCTTGCGTTGCGTGGACGGCAGATCTTTCACGATGGCGCGGGCCGCCTCGACGTCCTTGTGGGGAAACACTTTGATCGCCGCCCGGCTCAGGCGGCTGCCATCGACGATGCTGGCATGGTTCAGCGCGTCCGAAATCACGACGTCATCTTTTCCCAGTATTGCGGACACCGTTCCGGCGTTGGCTGCAAACCCGCTCTGGAAGACCACGACCGCCTCGACTTTCTTGAAGTCCGCCAGCCGGCGCTCGAGCTCCATGTGGATTTCCATGGTGCCGGCGATCGTGCGGACTGACCCGGACCCGACCCCAAACCGGTCGAGCGCCTCCCGGGCGCGGTCCCGAAGTCGCGGATGAGTCGTCAAACCGAGATAATTGTTCGACGACAGGTTGACTACTGAGCGGTGGTCGAAGGTAGTCCGCGCCTTCTGCTCATCTTCGAGAACTCGAAGGCGCCGGTAGAGGTTCTGTTGCTTCAGCCCGTCGAGCTCGGCACCGAGGTAGGCAAGCGGATCGCTGCGCATATCGCGCGAGTATAACTTTTGGAGTGGGGGCGGCGCCGAACGGAGGCGGTTTTCGCGCCGTTTTTACGCGCCGAAATAGAAAATTATGGCAACCCAGGGGATGACGGCGACAGCCACATAAAACCCGGCCAGCACGGCCACAGCCTTATGTACGGCGGACAAGTGCAGCGCGATTCCGAAAAACCCAGCCGTCACCTTTGCGGTCGCCAGCGCGGGTCCTTGGCCCATGGCCGCCATGAGCCATCCGATGAGCGGATTGCCCTCCATGTGCAGGCCGTAAATAGTTACTCCGACGTAGGTTAACACCCCGTCCGAGGCCTGCGCGAGCAGGAACAGGCAGAGCGCGACGTCGCCGAAGAGCGATCGTCCGGTTGAGCCCCGCGTGCCTGGTCCCACCAATCCCCTTTCGAGCGGACACCTCACGTCAGATCCGTGGCGCGAATGCCCTGCTCGCCGGGCTCTTACTCAATGCTGATGCCAACGCTACTCATCCTTGCTGGTGAGCTCGATGAGGAGAACCTGAAGTATGGCCGCGGTCGGGACGGCCAGGATCGCGCCGAGGATCCCGAGCATGCGGCCGCCGATGAGGAGGGCGACGATTACGGTGACGGCGCTGACGCCCACTTGGCGCTCCATGATCTTCGGCACGAGCACGTGATTCTCGAACTGCTGCTGCACGACAAAGAAAATCACGACGAGCAGCACTTTGTTGAACGACACCGTGGAGGCGACAGCGATAGCGGGGATCGCGGACAGAATCGGCCCGACGACCGGAATCAGCTCACCGATTCCGGAGATCAACGCGAGCACGTAAAAAAAGGGAATGCCCATCGCCCAGAGACCGATTGCCGACGTGATGCCGATGATCGCGCCGAGCAGCAGCTGGCCGCCGAGCCACGCGCTGACCTTGAGTGTGATATCGCGGCTCGCGACAGCGACGCGGCCGCGTTGCGACGACGGGAAGAGCCGCAGGAGCGTGTCGCGAAGTGAGTCGGCGTCAATCAACAGATAGAACGTGAGAATGAGGATCGTCAGCAGGCCGAAGAGACCACCCAGCACGCCCATGATGGCGCCGAACACGGTCCCCATCGCTTCGCCTCCGCCGCCGACGGGAGCACGTTCTGCCGCCTCACGCAGCGTGAGGTGCTCGCTCAGGAGACCTTTGGCGATCAGCCACTGCTGGGCACGGTCGAACATTTCCGGAAACGCTGCCCAAAGCTGCTGTCCCTGCCGCACGAGCGGTGGAAATATCAGGAAGCCGACGGCCGTCAACGATCCGATGATCGCGAGGTACAGGATCAGGATGGCGAGCCACCGCGGGAGTCGCCTGCCGATCGGCACCACTTTCTGACGTTCGATGAGCCGTACGATCGGGCTGAAGCCGATCGCGAGCAGCGCGCTCACGTAGAGCAGAAGCAGAACGTCGCGGACGAGATACGCGGACCAGATCAGAATGACTGTCAGCGCAGTCATCCAGATGCCGTAACGGATCAGTGACCGTTGGGTTGGAGGCGGCGTCGGCAATCCTACTTGCCTCGGAGCGCGAAGTAATCGGCGGTGAACTCCGCCATCACGTCGTAGATTTCCAACAGTTCAGAAGGAGGTGCAAGAAACACAACGCGGAAGAACCCGTCCTGCGGCGCGGTGCCGAACCCTGACCCGTACACGCACAGCACGCCGGTCTTCCGTAACAGCGCGAGGACGTAATCTTCATCGGTGACGCCCGGCGGGAGGGTGACGCGGGGCATCGAGTAGAACGCCGCCGCCGGCGCGACAGCCGACATCCCGTCAATTGCATTCAACCGCCGCGTCGTGAGCTCGGCGCGCTCGCGCAGCGCGGCGCGGAACGTGGCTTGATGCGAGCGATCTCCCGTCAACGCGGCGACGATCCCATATTCCATCGGGCCGGTGCTGCACAAGCGGCCGTCGGCGAGCTTCTTGATGCCGGCCAGCACATCATCCAGCCGATCGGTCCGTCCGACCGCCAACCAGCCGGCACGCCAGCCGGGCGCGAGGTAGGCCTTCGACAGCGAGGAGAACGAGATGATCGGCGCGTCGGGATTCAGGCTCGCCAGCGCGGGCACCGGGCCGTCAAACGCCAGATCCGCGTACACTTCATCGGCCAGCAACGGGAAGTTGTGCTGATCCGCAACGTCTATCAACGCCCGCCGCACGTCAGCCGGGTAGGTGGCACCGGTCGGATTGTTCGGATCGATCACGACCAGTGCGCGCGTCGCCGGACCGACCAGGCTCCGGATGTGATCCAGGTCCGGAAGCCAGCCGCGGTCGGGATCGGTGCGATAGAACGCAGGCCGCGCGCCGATTTTCGCGAGCACCGCCGTATAGAGGGGATACGTCGGAACGGGGATGAGCACCTCGTCTCCCGCTTCGGCCAGCGCGTTTAGCGCCAGTTCGATGCCCTCTGACGTGCCAGCCGTAATAATGACCCGGTCGGGATCGACCGGCATGCCGCGGCCAGCGCACTCAGCGGCGACGGCTTCCCTTGCTGGGACGATACCGACCGACGGCGCGTAGCCATTGCGCCCGTCGCGCATCGCTCGTTCGACCGCTTCGATCATGTGCGGCGGCGTGCGGAACCCAAAAGTAATCGGATCCCCAATGTTCAGGTAGCGCACCTTCTGCCCCGAGGCCTCTACCTTCCGCGCCTCCGCCACGATGTTCCGAATCGCGTAGACGAATCCGCCGACCCGCCCGGCAACGGGTATGGCGTGGGTGGTGCGGGAGCCCATTCGTTGAAATCTTACAGCATTCAATTCACGGAAGCGGGCCGCGGTCGATAGTGTAGAAACAACTTATCTCATTGGCAGGGTATTTGGAAGCACGAGGCTCCATGACGGGGCGAGGGATCCTTTTTGCTCTAAGCGTTGCCACGACGGCCCTCGTCGGCGCGCCGGTGCGGGCCCAGGAACCCCCTGCAAACCCCCCGACAGCCCAGTTCAAGTCGTCGGTCGACCTCGTGTCGGTCGCGGCAATCGTCCGCGACCGCAAGGGGCGGTTCGTGAGCGACCTGTCGCAGGCCGACTTCCAGGTGGTCGAGGCCGGCGAGACGCGGCGCATTCTGGACTTTCACGCACGGGCGGACGGGCCCGTGAAGGTCGCGGTGTTGTTCGACATCAGCGGCAGCATGCGGCTCGGCTCGAAGGTCGCGGATGCCAAACAGGCGGCCCGCCACGTCTTCGGCGCGCTGAAAAGCGGCGACGAAGCCGCGGTGTTCTCGTTCGACACGCGGCTGCAGCGCGTGCGCGGGTTCACGCAGGATGTCGCAACGCTCGAGGCGGCGATCGAAAAAGTCGAAGAACCGTTCGGCCAGACATCCTTATATGACGCGATCGCGGATACGGCGCGCGCGGCCGCCACCGAAGGGCGTGGAGCATCGCGTGTGCCCCAGCGCCTGGCAGTGGTCGTCCTGACGGACGGCGTCGACACGCGCAGCCAGTTGACGCCCTCACAGGTGACGGCGATCGCCAGCGAAATCGACGTGCCCGTGTACATCATCACCGTGCTGCCGCCGATGGCTGAGGGAGACGACGATGCCCTCACCACCGAAGCTGTGCCGGAGACGGCGCTCGAAAGCCTGGCGCGCTACACGGGTGGACAGCTGTTCAACACGAGTGCGCCGGCGCACGCGAGCATCGCGGCCCGGCAGATCGTCAGCGAACTTAGACACCAGTACGTGCTCGCGTTCGAGTCGTCGACGCGGGCCGGGTGGCGGCCGCTCGAAGTTCGCGCACGAGGTCGGAACCTCGTCGTGCGGGCGCGGAGCGGCTACATGGCCGGGGCCGGAGGCCCCGCATCGGAGACCGCACGGCGGCAGTCATTCTGAGCGTGTCCGGTAAGTGTCCGACGAAACCGTTAACGGGAGGACAAGATGAAGAAGTTTGCGTTCGCGATTCCAGTGCTCGCCCTCGCGCTAGGCAGCTCGACGGCGTGTGCAACCAAGAAGTTCGTGAGGGGCCAGGTCACCGAGGTCGACCAGAAGGTCGAAGGCCTTTCGCGCTCGGTCGAAGAGAACCAGGAGCGCACCCGCGCGAACGAAGGCAAGATTGTCGAAGTCGACGCGAAGGCGCAGGCCGCGGGCCAGCGCGCCGACGCGGCCGGGCAGCGTGCGGACGAAGCCCGCGCGGCGGCAGCAGCGGTCAACACTCGTGCCGACGCGATCGAGACAGCCTCCAAGCGCCTCGTGTACGAGGTCGTCCTGAGCGAGGACAAGGGCAACTTCAAGTTCGGCCGCGCCATCGTCCCGGACGAGGCGAAAGGTGAGCTCGATCAGCTCGTGACGACGCTGAAGGCCGAGCCGAAAGGCGCGTACATCGAGATCGAAGGCCACACGGACTCCGCCGGGGCGAAGGAAACCAATTACCGGCTGGGGCTCGAGCGCGCGGAGAACGTGAAGCGCTACCTGTATGAGCAGCACCAGGTGCCGCTCCACAAGATCAGCGTCATCAGCTACGGTGAGGAGAAGCCGGTCGCGCCGAACAAGACGCGCGACGGACGCGCACAGAACCGGCGCGTCGTCATCAAGATCCTCGCCTAAGAGCGGCGCAGCGGCCGCGAGGCCTTCCTCCCGTCATGGGGGGTCCCGCGCGCGTTATTGTCCACCCGTTAGCTCAACGGCTGCGGTCGACCGGGGGCGGATCGCATCGCCATATCCGGGCTGGTCCGGTACGGCGCTCACGATCAACGTCAGCACTTTCGCAGGGTGCTTCCGCGTTCCGCCTCCGGT
>JAIVJE010000351.1 GCA_020200195.1 Acidobacteriota bacterium
GCGCCGGACGGTGGATGCCGCGAACGAGGTCGGGCGCAATCCGCCGAAGCCTGACGGTCGCGACCACGACCGCCAGAAACGGCGGCACCGCTGCGGCCACCGCCAACGCCCACAGCCGGTGACCCCGGAGCAGCATCACCACGGTGATGGCCAGGTCGAGCGCCCAGGTGTAGGCTGCCAGCGTCCCCAGGAAGCGAACGTCCTGCAGCCCCCCGAGCGCGGCGTTGACGATCCGCAACGGGAGCACGACGGCGGTCACGCAAGCGATGAGTGCCAGCGGACCCGCCACCGCAGCGCGATCCGATGGACTGAGGTGGAGTACTGAGGGCAGCAGAAACCACAAGGTCAGCACGATGGCGGTGTAGATCACCGACACGATCAATGCCGCAGAGAACCCGGCGGTGAGGATCCGCCGGATCTCGTCTCGGTCGCCGCGGCCGTCCGCCTGGGCAACCAGCCAAGGAACGATGCCGAGGATCCCGAGATCAGCCATCGCGGCATACGACAGGACTTCTCCCGACGCGAGCCAGAAGCCATACAGGCCGGCCCCGACTCGATGCAGCACGAAAGGCACGAGCACGATCCCGACGACAATCGACAGGCCGAACTGCATGTACGCGAATGCCGCCGTAATCGAGGCGCGGTACGTGCGGCTCATGACGTGAGCACCCGGCGGCCCCCACCGGCACCCAGCCGTGCCATCTGCCGCGTAGTCGCCAGCCAGGCCGAACTGTCTGCACACCGGACCCACGTCCGGCGGTGGCGCGGATGCGCGGCGGCAATCGTCGTGTCCCAGCGTTGATAGAACAGACGGCCGTTCTCGAGCACCCGTGCCAGATATGGCGCGGACGGCGCGCGGGAGATCGTCGTGCTCCCAAGATGGAAATACGCCCCGAGACGTTCGTAACCGCAGGTCGCGACGCGCCATCCGGCCTGACGAATACGGAACGCGAGATCCGCTTCATCCCATTCAGTCGGACGGAACGCTTCGTCGAGGGCGCCGACGCGATCGATGCACGCACGACGCACGACCCAAGGTCGAATGACGATGTCGACTTCCTGCAGGCGGAACCAGTTGCCAGGTCCCGGACCGATCGTGCTGCGCAGCCGGCGCCAGTCGATGAGATCCTCCCACGCGTCAATCGGCGTCTCGAGGGGATAGCAATCGAGGCCGCGACTCAGGCTGAGCAGGCCGATATCGCCATACGTCCGGAACGTGCGGATGAGCTCAGGCACCAGCCAGCCGGCCCGGAGGAACATGTCGTCCTGCCAGGCCGCCACCAGCCCGCCCCGCGCCGCGGCCAAGCCCGCGTTCGTGCAACGCAGCTCGGGGGCGTCGTCGAGATGTACTGACCGCAGCTGCGCTCGCCCCCATTCGCTGGCCCCGATCTCGTCGAGGAACGCCGCGGTGCCATCCCGGCAACCATCCTCGATGACGATGACCTCCACGTCAGCGCCGCCAAAGGTGCGCCAGCCCTCGAGGCACTGCTTCAATACGTCGAGGTTGTTGAACGTCGGGATGACGACGGAGAGTGCCGGCATGATCAGGTGCGGCGTCCGTACGCCTGCAGGTTGAACGCAAACGGGGCATGGACGCCCCCGGGAAGCAGCCGCGCCGCATGATAGAGCGCCATCCGGACGGTTCGGGACGCGACGCAGGCCAACCCATCCCCCGCCGGCAGTTCTGGGACAGCCGGGCCAATGCGAATGCTGCCAAACCCCGCGCGCACCAATGCGCGATGCAGCGACCGCGGAGAAAAGTGGCTGACGTGCACGAGATTGTCCGCTACGGTCGGCCGATACCCTGGCCGGAGCCGGCCGCGCCACCGCTCTTTGATGAGCTGTGCAGACCCGCATGGAACCTTGACCGAAACCCAGCCCCCGGGCGCGAGCAGCTCGGCGACCCGTGCCAGGACACCGACGGGATCGGGAATGTGCTCCAGGACGTCGGTCAGGGTGACGGCGTCGTACTGTGCCGAAGCGTCGACGTCATGCACGTTCAGCTGCCGGATGGGCGCGCCGGACCGTCGCGCTGCGTACGCGGCGGTCTGCGGATTCAGCTCGAGCCCCTCGGCCCGCCAGCCCGCGGCGCGCGCCAGCGTCACGAAGCGCCCGGCATGCGCGCCGACGTCGAGCAGTCTGCGGCGATCGCCGGGCAATCGACGTGCGAGCTCACGCAGGACGGACCAGAAGATCGCATCCTTGTCTTGTCCCTCGAACTCCTGATGGATCCAGTCCTCGGACCATCGCTGGTCGTACATCCGATCGAAATAGCGCGGCAGACCGGGAACCGCTTCGGGCTGCGCGAATCCACAGTCAGTGCAGCGGCGCAGCGTGAGCCGCGCGCCGGAATAGAGGGAGAGCTCCGGATCCTGTGACGCGTACGCCGACAGTTCGAACAGCAGTTCGGTCACGGCCACAGATGACGTGCCGCGACAGACCCAGCAGGCCGCAACGGGTTCGAACGTTGCCGTGCAGGACGTCATGAACAGGTAACCGCCTTCGCGATTTCGTCAGCCATGGTGGACCAGGACCGTGCGCGCAACTGCCCGGCAAACGATCGAATGCGGTCCGCGTGGCCGCTGATGTCGCGCCGCCAGCTGCGGAGGCGATCCGCGATGGCCGCATAGTCTTCGGGATCATCCAGCAGCAACTCGCTCAAGTCGCCCGGGTACAGCTCGGCGATGCCGGCGCGCGCCGACACGATCGCCGGTAACCCGCGGCAAATTGCCTCGTGCACGCCGAGGCCGTAGGCCTCGTAGCGCGCCGGGTGCACCACGACGTCCGCCGCCGCCAGCACGCGCGCGACATCCTCCCGGAAACCAAGGAAATGCATGCGGTCGGACAGCCCGTCCGCGGAGGCACGGCCGCGCCAGGCTGCGAGCTCGGCGCCGTCGCCCGCTACGACGAGATCCGCGTCCCAGCGGCGATCGCGACAGAGCAGACGCCAGGCCTCGAACAGCCGATCGAACCCCTTCCGCCGATCGCCGAGCGCTCCGATGAAGAGCGCGAGGGGGCGTCCCGATTGCAGCCCCAACACACGGCGAGCCTCGGCGCGCTCGGGGACCGTCACACGTTGAAGGACCGAGGGCTCCGAGCCGTAGTAAATGACCCGCAGCTTCTGCTCAGGAGCGCCGATACGTTCGGCGACGTCGCGCGCGGTGCGCCGGCTGTTGCAGATGATCAAGCGCACACGTGACAACGCCTGCTTCTCGGCCGCCAGATACCAGCGGTGCATCGCCAGCGTTTTGGCGCGCCGCAAGGGCCCCACGTCAGACGAGGGCACATACGCCGCGTGGAGGTAATGGACCCAGGACACGTCGCCGGCGTCCGTGTTGCCGCCATTGGCCAGAACGTTCGGGCGATCGGAGGCCAGCGCTTTCGCGCACCGGCGGCCCGCGGCCGCCAGCAGGGGGGCGCCGAGCGCGTGCGAGCCGAGGGGCCGCCGCACGGTGTGTACGCGGACCGTGGGCCGCCCGGCGAGGTCCGGCCACACGCGATGGGCAACGAGATGAACCGCGGCGTTGGCGTCGGACGCGAGCCGCACCCCCAGCGCATGATTCGCCCGGTCCATGCCGCCGAGCGGCGTGAAGTCACCCGCCACAATCACCCACGGCGTCATACGTCGCGCACGCCCGACCGCCATGCGACGCCGTTCAGCGCGCCGGCGAGAAACCAGTACTGGATACCGATCTGTGTCACGAACGGCGTGAAGCTGACGATCATCACGGCGATTCCCGCGTTCGCCGCAAAGACGACACCGGCACACGTCGCGAGCCGCGGATACTGTGTGAGCCGCGCGAGCCGCAACTCGGAGAGGGCGGTCACGATCAGCGCGCCGCAGTACAGGACCGCGAGCACAATGCCACCGTCGACGACCCAGCCGGTTATCTGGATCTCCGCCCACAGCTCGGGCAGCAACGGGTTGCCGAAGTAACCACCGACCATGCCCCATCGCCCAAGACCGGCCCCGAGGGGAAACTCGTACACCAGCTCCCTCAGCGTGTAATCGAGCTGGTTGCCGCGCGCGTGGTAGTACACGGTGAGCGGATCTTCCACGAGCAGCGTCATCACGCGCTCCAATACGCTCGACCCTCCCAGGGCGAACGCAACCACAAGGCTCGCCAGGACCATCACGGCGGCAGCCGTCGCGAAGGCAGTCGAGCGCGCCACACGACGTTGGAGAACGAGCACGCCGCAGTACGTGCCGAACATCAATATGAGAACGGCAAGGCTGACACGTACCTGGCTGAGATAAATCGCGGCGATCCCGGCGCCTGACAGAAACAATGCGCCGATCCGCTTCCACCAGGCGATGCCGCTGAGGCCGAAGACAACGCCGAGCAATGCCGCAAACATCGCCGGTCCTGCCACCGCTCCAGGTGTGTCGAACAGACCGGGCGGGCGCACGATGATGTCGCCGGTCGGTCCTTCGTACGACACGGGGCCGAGCCCCAGCGTGGACTCGGTCAGCATGCGTGAGAATTCCGCCGGCATCCAGCGACCGGGGTCGTACACCTGAAGGACGCCGACGAGCGAGTTGATCCCGCAGCAGACGAGCACGATCGCGAGCAGCCGCGCGAGGTGTTCCGGTGTCTTCACGAACACAGGCGCCCAGAACAGCGGCGCAATGACCGAAAAATACAGGACCAGGTGCGCCACGCCGCCGTAGAGCGAGCTCGTGGTCGGGTGGATGATCATCACGCCCAGCAGCGACAGCACCGCAATGAGCCACGAGTAGACGCGAGGTGCGGGAGGCCGCACCGTGGATTCGACGTGCCACCACGCGAACGCCGCCAGGCTGATCGCGAACGCCGAAATTCTGATCGGCAGGCGCACAGCCTGTGTGCCGGGCAGATACAGGAGCGCGGGTAACGCGGTCTGACTGATGACGAACAGCTCCGGGAAGCCCCAGGGGACGTCGGGCTCGACTCGCGCGACCGGTGCCGTCGTGTACGCGCGTGCTGTTGCGGCTGAGACGTTCATTGAATATTCCCCGCGCGAGCACGGGCGACTGACGCGTAGGTGTCGCTGAGGACCCCGGCAAGACCGGCGGCGTCGAAGCGCCGAACGGCACTCACGCGCGCGCGTTCTCCCAGCCCCCGCCGCAGCGCCGCATCAACGGCGAGCGTCTCGATGGTGCGGGCAAGGTCGGCGGCATCGCCCGGCAGATGGGTCAGCGCGTCCACGTCGGCTTGCACGAGCTCCGCCGCACCTCCCGTCGCGCTCGTCGTGAGCGCTCGGCCGCATGCCATCGCTTCGGCGATCGCCAATCCGAACGGCTCCGGGTCAGTGCTCGCGTGCACTGCAATGTCGAGCGCACGGAAGGCCGGCGCGACGCCGTCGACGAATCCGGTGAACCCGACCCGATCTCCGATTTGGAGAGCCTGGGCGAGCGCCTGCAGCGCCGCAAGCGAATGCTGGCTGCCCTGTGTCTCATAGAGCGGTGCACCGATGATGTAGGCGCGCACCGCGACGTCACGACGCAGCGCAGCGATCGCGCGCAGGAACGTCTCGTGCCCCTTCCACTTCGCGAACGTGCCGACCAGCCCGACGCGAACCGTCCCGGGCGCCACGGGAGGCAGCCCCGCGAGCGCATCCAGGTCGGCCGCCGGACCGGCTGGCTCGAACGTCGCCAGGTTCACCGCGTTGTAGATCACATGAATTGGCGCCGCCTGTCCCACGACGGCACGGACATCGTCGGCCACGCTGTACGAGTTCGCGATAATCGCGGCACACCGGCCCACATAGCGACGCAGCAGCGCGCGCGAGACCGGACGCGAGGAGACATACTCGTGGATGTGCCAGACGAGCGCGGCGCCCGCGCGGGCGCGCGCACCGGTGATGTGGGCCTTGAAACCGTTGGTGTGCAGCACGTCCGCGTCAAACGCATCCAGCGTGCGCCGAAGTTCCTGCTGATAGGCGGGCATGTCGGACGCCGCCTGCAACAGGCGCACGGCGAAGCCGGCGCGCCCCCGGCCGCCCGCACCGTGCTCGCCGAGCCGCGCAAGCGAGATCGGCATTGGAAGGATCGCGACCGTAGCGCCAAGCGCCGCCGCACGGCCGGCGAGCGGCCCGGCGTCCGGCGCGATGAGATGCAGGCCCCATGAAGGATGGGTCTGCCGCAGCACCCGGATGATCTCGAGG
>JAIVJE010000352.1:0-1421 GCA_020200195.1 Acidobacteriota bacterium
CGCCATCAAGCTGGCGGCCGCCATGATTCGAGACAACTATGGCATCCGCTCCTTCGGCGACCGCGCGGCGAGCGTCCTCTCCCGTATGAATGCCCTTCACGACGATCGGACCGTTCCAGATCGATCTGACCCACGGAAGGTCGTGCCAGGTCACCATCGACTGCTCCAGTGCCGCGCCGACGTCCGCGTACAACAGCGGTCCCTGGCCGGGCAGCACCACGTTGGGAAACTGCATCAGGCCGCCGTCGGCGAGAAACGCCGCCAGCCAGCGCGGCCTCGCAAGAAACTGCGCCACGAACGGGAGCATCGTCCAGGGCCTGCGCGTGAGCAGCTCCTTCACGCCATTCCGCAGGTCCCGCTCACGCAGGCCGGCGACCGGTGTATCGATGGTGACAACGAGTGCGGAAAAACCGGCAGCACGGGCGCGCTCGATCGTGGCCGTCGCCACCTCCCGGCCACCCACAAGATAGAGCTGGTACCAGACCGGCCCGCTGCATGCCGTCCTGACGTCCTCCAGCCGGCAACCGGAGAGCGTGGAGAGCGCGTAAATCGTTCCGGCAGCGCCGGCGGCGCGCGCCGCTTCCTCTTCTCCGCGCGGGTAGAACATGCGACAACTGCCGACCGGTCCCAGTATCACCGGAAGCGAGAGCGAAGTGCCCAGCACCTCTGTCCGCAAATCGCACGTCGACGTCAGGACCGCACTGCGCGGGCGAAACGTCACCCTCTCGAACGCGCGGCAATTCTCGCGCAGCGTGACTTCCCCATCGGCGCCGCCGTCGATGTAATCGAACACGGCTCGGGGAAGGCGCCGGCTGGCGGCGCGCCGCAGATCCTCGATATTTACCGGTTTCACGCCTTATACCTTCGTCGCTTTCCAGCCCCCGCGCCTGAACAATACCGCACTGACGATGGCGAGCGTCGAGTAAGCGACCGTCAGCGCAATGAACACGCCCCGCGGGCCCAGACCGGCGCGGACCGAGAGCCACCAGGCCAGCGGGATCTCCCAGAGCCAGAACACGAACAGGTTGATGACGGTCGGCGTCCAGGTATCACCCGCACCGTTGAACGCCTGCGTGAGCACCATCCCGAACGCATAGAAGACGAATCCGAGGCTCACGATGCGCAGGCAGCTGACGGCATAGCGCTGTACCACCTGATCGTCGGTGAACAGGTTCGTGATCGGTCCCGCCGCTGCGAGGAAGAGTAACCCCACGGCGCCGAGGAAGCAGACGTTGTAGATGGCGGCCGTCCAGACGGCGTGTTCGGCCCGATCGGGTCTGCCCGCCCCCAGATTCTGCCCCACCATCGTCGCCGCGGCGTTGCTCAAGCCGAATGCCGGGAGTAGCGCAAACACGATGATGCGGATACCGATCGTGTATCCCGCCAACGCGGAGCTGCCGAACACCGAATCAGCCCCGCCA
>JAIVJE010000352.1:1483-13657 GCA_020200195.1 Acidobacteriota bacterium
CCCCCGCCACGAAGATGCCCAGCAGAATCGATTGCCCCGCCGCGCGCGCGGCCCCGGCCCCGTCGTGCTCACCCATCCGGCGCGCGACGAGCGCGGTGGCGCCGATCGACAGCCCCATAGCGGCGGTATAGATCATCGTCAGCATCGACTCGGTGAGGCCGACGGTGGCTACCGCATCCGCGCCCAGGTGGGCCACCCAGAACACGTCAACGAGGGCAAAGATCGACTCCATCGCCATTTCCATGACCATGGGCACGGCGAGCATCACTACAGCGCGTCCAACAGGCGCGGAGGTGTAGTCGATGGGGGACCCGCGGACGGCTTCGCGGAGGGTCGCCCAAATGGTTGGGCTGGGCACTGCCGTAGCCGGCGCGCCAAGGGGCTCCTGGGCGGAACTGGACATTCAACCCGTTCACGAGCCAGCGCGTCCGGACGCGCTCATGCGTCAGACGGGCTGGGCAGGCGGACGCGAACAACTATAGCGCGTGCGCTGAGCTGGAGGGAAGAAAGCGCCGTGGTCGAGGTGGTGGCGCGTCCTTGGTTCAGGCGCGCTCGGGGGCGTCTTTACGGCTGTACTCCTGCTGGGTCCGCAGGATACTGCACCAATCCTTGTGCTCGGCAATCGGCATCCCGCATTCGACGCAGATCCGCACCCGCGGACGGGGTTCGGCCTTACGGGAGAACAGCTTCTGAAGAATCGTCATCTGTGTCGCCTCCAGGGGACGGATGACCGGCTGATAGTGGCGCACCGGCTCCTGATAGGTCTGGTTACGTATTCAAGCCCGGCCTGGTTCACGACTCGAGTCACCAGGGCCGTTATGTCTCAGACGGAGTGGGAGCTGCAAGGGTTGGCAAGGGGCAAAGCAGGGTATTATAGAGGGTATTATAGATAGTTGCGGAGGCGGTCATTCCTTCCTCTTCTCCGGGGACTCCCCGGGCCCGTGAAGCGTCTTAACACCGAGGAACCACATGCGAGCACAGGCCATCAGGCGCGCGAAGTCCGGGATGCTGGACGACGACGTGCTGCAACAGCTGATATCGGAGCGTTTCGAAGAGGATCCGTCGTTCTGGACGGGAACCGGCAAGAACCGGACAGTGGTCAGTGTTGAGGTAGACGACGGGATCGTGACGCTGACGGGAGCCGTGCGGACGGCGTCGGACAAGCGGCGTGCGGATCTCCTCGCGCGCGCACTCGGCGCCTCAGGCGTAGACAACCGCCTTCGTCTCGCCGACCCCGCCGCCCCCGCATCACCCAAGCCGCGCCGCGTCGCCTGACACTAGGCGCACCGAACAGCCTCGGATCCGTCAGTTGACCCGGACGCCGTCATGCAGCATGGTGGCTTTGCGCCGCTGCCATGCCTCCGGTTGATCCCCACGAACCGCTCCGCGACGACGTCCGGCTCCTTGGCGAGATACTGGGGCGCACGTTGCGGGAGCGCGCCGGCACCCCGCTGTTCGAGACCGTCGAACGCGTGCGTGCGCTCTCCAAACGCGGTCATAGCGGCAGCGACCGCAACCTGGAAGCTCTGGCGGAGCTGTTGCGTGCCCTCCCGGTCGAGGCTGCGGTCCCGGTTGCCCGCAGCTTCTCCCATTTCCTGACGCTCGCCAATATCGCCGAACAGCACCATCGTGTCCGACGGCGGCGTGCATACCAGCGCGATCCCGGCGCACCGCTCCAGCCTGCGTCGTTCGATGATACGTTCGGGCGCTTGCGCGCAGAAGGCGTAGACGCTGATGCGCTGCATGCGGCGGCCGCCGCGCTCCGCATCGAGCTGGTGCTGACGGCCCATCCGACGGCCATCATCCGGCGCAGCCTCAGTCACAAGCAGTTGAAAATCGCAGAAGCTCTCGCCCAACGAGACCATCCCGACCTTACGGTCCCGGAGCGCGAGGACGTCATCGACGCGCTCCGTCGCGAAATCACGGCTGCGTGGGAGACAGAAGAGATTCGGCCGCGTCCTCCGACCCCGATAGACGAGGCGATTGCCGGCCTCTTGGTGTTCGAACAGGCGCTCTGGGACGCCCTGCCGCGTTACCTCCGGTCGCTCGACCGAGCGCTGCAGCGGGCAACTGGCAGACCGCTGCCTCTCGACGCCGCTCCTATCCGGTTCGGGTCGTGGATGGGCGGTGACCGCGACGGGAATCCTGCCGTGACTCCAGACGTCACCCGGCACGTGTGCCTCGTCTCCCGCTGGATGGCGGCCGAGTTGTACGAACGGGAGATTTCGGCGCTGTATTTCGAGCTGTCGGTCACCGACGCGGCGCCGGAGCTGCGCAAGCGTGTATCGGGCGCCCCCGAACCGTATCGTGCGCTGCTCCGGGACGTGCGGGCCCGGATGCGCGCCACACGAGAGCAGCTTGCGCTGGAACTCTCCGGAAGTAGAGAACCCTCACACGCGCCGCCAACTTCGAGTTCAGCGGAACGCGGCAGCGCCGAGTACCTGGCTGTTGCCGATCTTCTCGAGCCGCTGAATCTGTGCCATCGATCGCTCATCGCCACCGGGCAGGAGGTCATCGCCGGCGGCCGGCTCACGGACGTGATCCGGCGCGCGGCGTCGTTCGGCCTGACGCTCGTGCGTCTCGATCTGCGGCAGCACGCAGCCCGCCACGCCGCGGCGCTGGACGTCATCACGCGGCGAGCGGGCGCCGGCTCGTACCTCTCGTGGTCGGAATCGGACCGCCAGGGATTTCTCCGGAGCGCACTGCGAGACGCCGGCCCCATCCAGTCGCTCGATATCGCTGCAGACGATGAGGTCCGCGGTGTCATCGACACCTTCCGGACAGCCGCGGCGCTCCACCCGGAGTCGCTCGGCGCGTATGTCGTCTCGATGACGCACGCCCCATCCGACGTGCTGGCCGTCGAGGTACTGCAGGCGCAAGCCGGCGCACGGCTCCGCACGGTTCCCCTGTTCGAGCAGGTGGATGACCTGCATCATGCGGCCGCCACGATGCGCGCGCTCTTCGCGATCCCGGAGTATCGCGATCGAATCGATGGACGGCAGGAAGTCATGATCGGTTACTCCGACTCGGCGAAAGACAGTGGGCGGCTTGCGGCGAATTGGGCCCTGTACCGCGCGCAGGAGTCGATTCTGGACGTGTGCCGCGATGCCGGAATTCAACTGACGCTGTTTCACGGCCGTGGCGGGAGCATCGGACGCGGCGGCGGACCGACCTACGTGGCTATCCAGTCGCAACCGCCCGGTTCGATTTCGGGGCGCCTTCGCGTCACGGAACAGGGTGAGATGATCCAGGCCCAGTTCGGTCTGCCGGAAATCGCGGCGCGGACGCTCGAGGTCTACACCACCGCCACACTTCACGCGACGCTGGCCACATCTGCATCCCCGCGCCCCGCCTGGCGCGACGCAATGAAGGAGCTGGCTGACAACGCGCGCTGCGCGTACAGGCAGGTCGTCTATGACGACCCGCGGTTCGTCGAATACTTCCGTTACGCCACACCGGAAGTCGAGCTGGGGGCGCTCCCAATCGGTAGCCGCCCCGCACGGCGTGAGAAACACGGCGGTGTGAATTCGCTGCGCGCCATCCCGTGGGTATTTGCCTGGACGCAAACGCGGCTGCTGCTGCCGTCCTGGTTGGGCGCGGGCGAAGCCTTGGCCGGCGCGATCGCACGAGGGGAGCTCGCGCGGCTTCAAGAGATGTACAAGAGCTGGCCCTTCTTCCGCTCGACCATGGGCCTGATCGAAACCGTCCTGGCGGAAGCTGACGCGCATATCGCCGCGGAGTACGACCGGCGGCTGGTGCCATCCGCACTGCAGCCCATCGGCGCCGATCTGCGTGAGCGCCTCCGCACAGCCGCCCGGGCCGTGCTCGAGGTGACTGGCCACAGCGTCCTTCTCGAAGACAACCCGGTGCTCCGCCGCTCGATCGACGTGCGCAACCCGTACGTCGATCCCATCAACCTGGTGCAGATCGAGCTGCTCCGGCGTTTGCGCGAGGATGACAACCCGGATCCAGCGGTGGTGAAGGCGTTCCTGACGACCGTGAACGGCATCGCCGCGGGGATGCGGAATACGGGGTAGGGATCGAGTAGTCGCTGGTCCTCGGTCCTTAGTGCTTACTGTTCAACCTGACGCCCTCGAGGGAGGGGCGTTCCCAGCGTGCTAGGTCCGCGGCGGCTTCATACGTGGACTGCAGAAACTCCAGCAGCGTGTCATCCGGAGTGCGCGACTCCCGGACCACGTCATACGGCAAGATGAACTCGCGGAAGTCCCGGCTGTAAAATGCCCCGTCCGGACGCACGGGGGTGTCGGCGAATCCCGGCGGCTCCGGATACGCGTACGCGTAGAACGCTGCGTAATCGATCGGCGCCGTGCCTGTCCAGAGACCGCAACTGCTCACCTCGTGTGAGTACGCTTCGCGCGTCACGGGGTCTGGCATATTTGGAATGCCGCCCGGATGCGGCGGCGCAGTGCGGCCCGAAAATCGCGTGACGGCCAGATCCATGCCGCCCCAGAACAGGTGAACGGGGCTGCACTTCCCGATGAACCGCCCCCGAAACTCCTTCATCACCCGATCTGCCTGCACGAGGATCCGCCAGAAGCGCTGGACGGCGTCGGCATCGTACGCTCTGTGGATCTCGTCTCGGGAAAACGGCACCGCTTCCGGCACTTCGTTCGGCTTCCCGGCAATGCGGACGGGCAGCCCCAACTGCTCGAGCTCTGTCATCAAACGCCGATAGAACGAGGCAACCGGCTGCGGCTCCAGCTTCAGCCCGCCGACCGATCCCTCGCTCGATGCGATGATGAGACGGTGGTCAAAAAAATCCAGGTCGATCTGAAATGTTCGTTCACCGTGCGGGATCGGCGACGTGGTCAGGCCGCGCGCGGTGATGTACAGCGTCGTGTGCCACGAATGATTGATCGGCGCTGCCTGTGCGAGCCGCACCTTACCGACAACCTGCAGCCACATGTGCAACGTGTCGCGGGTGGCAATCCATTCCTGCAGGGGAAGAGGCGGCCAGCTGTCGCGGTTCACGGTGAATAACATTCCGACAGCCTACTACACGCGCCAGCGTGCGATGATCGCATGGACGCCCCGGAATTCTCCTGTGGGCTCCTGCGGCACGATCGAGAGGCACACGTGAACGAACAGTCCTGCACCCACATCGAAGACGTGGTCACCGTCAGGCTGCCGCATCAGCGCGCATGCCAGGAATGCGTCAAAGTCGCGTCTACCTGGGTCCACCTGCGGACGTGTCAGAGCTGCGGCATGACGCACTGCTGCGACTCCTCTCCCAGCAAGCACGCCAGCCAGCACGCGCGGGCCCGCGCGCATCCGGTCGTCGCATCGGCTGAGCCGCGGGAGCGGTGGCTCTACTGCTACCCAGACGATGCGATCGCGCCGTACTAGTTGTCCCGCGTCCGGCATTCGCTGAGAGACTCTCCGCCGTGGCGAAGTCATCCGACACACGCCGACTTGGGTAGGCGCGTCAGCTTGTCGGGCCACACTCGACGACAAAACGGCCCGACGGTTGCCGCTCGGCAGCCCGGACTTCCAACGCCGCTGCGCGAGCCAGTTCGCGGAACTCCGAGAGCCCTCGGTCCTTCCCCCCCACCAGCACCATCATCAATAGCTCCGGCGAGGGGCCGCTGCTCTCGTCTGGGGAGACCCCGTTCAGGACGACAACGCGACCTGAAGGACGCGCCGCGTCAGCGCAGCGCGTCAGGATCGCAAGCGCCTCGCGATCGGGCCAGTCGGCCAGCACGCTCTTGAGTAGATAGAGATCGGCACTGGCTGGGAGCGGATCGAAGAAACTCTGCCCGACTGTCGTGACGCGACCGGCGACACCGGCAGCCTCAAATACTTCGCCGGATCGGGCCACCGTCGCCGGGAGGTCGACCAGCGTGCCCCGCACGGCGGGCCGGGCTCGAAGGATTTCTGCCAGGAGCGACCCTGTGCCCCCTCCGACATCAACCACCGTGCGCACTGATTCCCAGCCGCCGGTGACCAGTACTTCCGGGTCAGGCGTGCCGTGTCCCGGTGGTCCCATCAACGCGTCGAAGCTCGCGGCGATATCCGGATGGGCCTGCAGATCCTCCCAGAAAGGCCGGCCAAACACGGTGTGGTAGGCCGGCGCGCCCGTCCTCACCGCGGTGAGCAATGAGCCCCACGCGTATGCCATACGGCATCAGCATACAGGCAGGCTCGTTCAATGCGAACCGGCCGGGCAGCGGCTCCTCGAACACACCGTGGCTGACAAGATGCCTCAGCACTCTGTGCAGAGAATCGGAATTGCAGCCTGACGCCGCGGCGAGATCATCGATCTGAGTTTTGCCGGCGGCGAGGTGATCGGGTATGCCGAGTGTCGACACCACGTGAACGCACCACGGGGTGCACAGATCGCTCAGCGCCCGGATGTCCACCTTGTCTCGTGGGGGCATACGTGATGGATCGGTATGATCTCATGAGAGGCGGACGCGGGCGGATCATGCCTGCCTGCGCCCGGCGCAGCTTGTGCAATCCGATTCCGGGGCTTCATGGGTCAATCTTCGCCGGTCACCGTCATCATGAACGAGGCGTCAGGCGGCGCGGCGAGCCATCCCGACGTCGAGGCAGCCCTCGCCCGAGCGGGCCTCGACGCCCATGTCGAACGTGTAAAGGGGGCCGAGGTTCGGGAAGCGGCGGAGCGCGCGGCAGCGAGCAGCCGCACGATGATAGCTGCAGGAGGTGACGGCACGGTATCCACGGTCGCGTCGGTGGCGATCCGGGTTGGCGCGGTCTTCGGGGTCATTCCGCTGGGGACCTTGAACCATTTCGCGCGCGACGCCGGCATCCCCACCAACATCGACGGGGCAGTCGCCGCCGTCGCCGCGGGGTGCACGCGCGCGCTGGACGTCGGCGATGTCAACGGCCGAACCTTTCTCAACAACGCGAGCCTCGGGATTTACCCGCGCGTCGTGTGGGAGCGCGAGACGGCACGGTGCCGGGGCCGCGGCAAATGGACGGCATTCGCGCTCGCGCTCGCGCGAACGTGGCGCCGGTATCCCACGGTCATGGTGCGCATGACGATCGGCGACGTGCACCTGTCGCGGCGAACGCCGTTCGTGTTCGTTGGCAACGGTGAGTACCGCACTGAGGGGCTTGGCCTCGGCACCCGAGCGTCGGTGGACAGCGGACGGCTGTCCATTTTCCTGGCACCGGAGTACGGACGCTTCGAGATCCTGACACTGCCGTTCCGCGCGATGGCCGGGCGGCTGGCGCGCGATGTCAAGTTCGAGGCATTCGTTGACCGCGCGGTCGTCCTCGAGCCGTCGAGAGTGCCTTACAGGTGGTTCAGCACGCGGGATTCAGCACCTTCGGTGGCGGACGGCGAATTCCACCTAACGGATTCTGCGGAGTCCGCAGTCATGATCGCGATGGACGGCGAGCTCTCGAATGTCAACGTTCCGCTGCGCTTCTCGGTTTTGCCGAAGGCGTTGCGCACGATCGTGCCGGAGGCCGGCTGACTCACGTGCGAATCCTCGTGCATCTCTCCGATCTGCACACCGGCCGCCTCGATCCGGATGTCGTCGCGCCGCTGGTTGCCAGCATCCGCGGCGTTCGCCCCGACCTCGTCGTCATCTCAGGCGACCTCACCCAGCGCGCAACGAAGACCCAGTTTCGGGAGGCGCGTGCCTTCATCGACGCGCTCGACGCACGCACGCTCACGATCCCCGGCAATCACGACGTGCCGCTGTGGAACCTCACCGCACGGTTCCTGACACCCCTCGAGCGGTACACGCGCTACATCACGGCTGATCTCGCGCCCGTGTACGAAGACGACGAGATGACCGTGGCGGGCGTGAACACGACGCGGTCGCTGACGTTGGGTGAAGGCCGCATCAGCATGCCGCAAGTGGACGCGCTCCTCGCGCGTCTCGCGCTATCTCCCCCCGACGCGACCCGGATCGTCGTCACTCACCATCCATTCGATCTGCCCCCTGGCGTACACGAGAAGCGGCTCCTCGGCCGGGCACAGATGGCCATGGCCAGGCTCGCCACGGCGGGGGCCGATCTGTTCCTGTCGGGCCACCTCCATCTGAGCCACGTCAGCCAATCGGCGGAGCGTTATCGGATCGCAGGACATTCCGCACTGATCGTGCAGGCGGGCACACTCTCGATGCGAGGACGTGGTGAGGAACCGTCCTTCAATATCCTGAGGCTCGAGCGTCGCCGCCTGACGCTGGATCGGTTCGTGTGGGACCCGGCGAATCGTGATTTCGTCGAAGCGGCAGGCGGCGTGTACCAACGCGGGATTGACGGGTGGGCCGCAGACGGGACGAACGCGAAGTAGCGGATGAACCGAAAGACGAAGAGGCCGGCGGCGCCGGCCTCTTCTGACCTGACTAGCGGCCGACCGTCAAGTTATCAACGACGGACTTCACACCATCGGTGTCGCGCGCAACCTGCACGGCGCGAGTCTTCTCGGCCGCGGAGGGCACCACACCGGTCAGCGTCACGACGTTATTCTTCGTATCGACGTTGATCTTCAACCCGGCAATCGACGTGTCAGCCAGGAACTTGGTCTTCACCTTGGCTGTGAGCGCGGCGTCCTCGGTCGACTCGCCGGCGCCTCGAGCCGCCTCGCCCGCACGCTGCTGAGCGGCATCGTCAATGCCTCCGGTGGGTGTAACACCGGCCGACACTGTCAGCTGGTCGACAACGTTGCGAACCCCATCAGTTCCACGGGCCAGCTCGACCGCTCGTGTTTTCGCGGCGGGGGTGTCCACGGCGCCAAGCAGGGTCACCACACCTTCCTTCGTGTCGACATCGATTCGATAGGCCTTGACCAAATCATCCGCGGCCAGCTTGGTCTTTACGGCGGTCGTGATCCCCGGATCAGACGCCGCGCACGCCGCCAGCATGCGAACTCGTCGTCGCCCGCCACGAGGATGGCGTGGCGGTCGGCAACTGGAAGGTCGGGCCGCGCGCGTTCAGCGAGGTGCTTGAACCAGATCGTGTTGAAGGCTTTGACCAGACGCGCGCCAGGCAGTCTTTTTTGGGTCTCTTCGCTGGACGTGGACGGACCGAAGTCGATGACACTGCCGTCTCTGGCATAGGGATTCATGGCGTCGATGACGATCTTGCCGGCGACGGCGTCGGCGGGCGGGAGGGCGTCGGGCAAACGCCACGGGACGGCCAGCAGCACCACTTCCGCCCAGCGTGCGGCATCGGCGACAGTCATCGCCTGCGCCCGAGGACCGAGCTCGGCGACAAGTGGTTCCAGCGACTGCGGCCCGCGCGAGTTGCTGAGAGCGACGTCGTATCCAGCGTCGATGAACCGGCGAGCGGCCGTCGCCCCGATCTTGCCGGCGCCGATGATCCCAATCTTCATACTGCCGCGGCCGGGATGCTATCGGCAGTCGATATGCTGACAGCCGCAGCGCAGCTCCGTCATCCCGCGCGCTTCTTTGCAGTGCTCGCTGCAGTATTTTCCGTAGGGTCCTTTCGGCTCGACGATGCAGTTACAGCCGGGGTGCGCACACTTTTGATCGGCCATAAGACCTCCTGCTGCGCTCAGCCTGACGATTACGCCTGTCCAATGCAAGTAAGAATACCTCCGGCCAAGCGGACCTGAGGTTGCATCTGCCCACAGCGAAACAACCAGGAGACATCATGCAAGCATATGGCGTCCGTGGCAGTTTGGATCCGGAGCGGCCCCTCGAATACGCGCCGGACGTGCTCCGTATCGCGACCGGCATCGTGAATACGTACCTGATCGGCGAAAATGACCACTGGGTGCTTCTCGATACGGGCATCGCGGGCTTTGGACGGATGATCCGGCGTGGGGCGGAAGCGCGATTCGGCGTAGGAACCCGGCCTGCCGCGATCATCCTGACGCACGGGCATTTCGACCACGCCGGCAATGCCGACGCCCTCGCCGCTGAGTGGAACGCACCCGTCTATGCTCACCCGCTCGAGCTACCTTACCTGAACGGTCAATCCGACTACCCGCCACCCGATCCAACCGTGGGCGGTGCGATGGCGTTTATGTCGCGCGCCTATCCACACCGTGGACGAAAACTGTCCAGCGACGTGAGGCCGCTCGAGGATGGGGTTCCAGGTCTGCCGGACTGGCGCTGGCTGCACACCCCGGGATCTACTGCGGGGCATATTTCGCTGTTTCGTGAGGTCGATCGCCTGTTGCTCGCCGGCGATGCAATGGCGACGATGAATCTGGATTCGTGGGTCGAGCAGGTGAGGCGGACGCCCGAGCCTGCCAATCCGCCGGCGCCGCTGACAACCGACTGGGAGGCCGCGCGGCGGAGTGTAGAAAAGCTGGCGGCACTCGGGCCGCAGGCAATTGGTGCGGGCCACGGGCTGCCGCTGGCCGGCGAAGGGCTCCCGGACGTGCTGGCGGATTTCGCAGCGACGTTCACGGCGCCCGCCCGGGGCCGCTACGCTGTGGCGCCGGCATATGCTGGCCCGTCCGGCGTCGAATGGATTCCACCGCCGGTGCCCGATCCCTTCCCGCGTCAGGCCGCCGGAGCGGCGCTGGTGGCGTTCGGCGTCTGGGGTCTGGCGGCAGCTGCGCGCCGCGGCACGAGCCGTCGGCGTGTGCGGCCGGCATGAGTGGCTTCACCTCCCCATCCGGGTGATCCGGAAGGGACGGGGCCCGCGGCACAATCGCGGGCATGCCGAACCTTACGCTTGCTGCCTTTTCGGACGAACTCGCAGACCGCGTTGCCGCGAGCGGTGCGTCCGTCGTCCAGGTCTTCAACACACGGCGTCCTGTCAGCGGAGTCGCACACGGCGCCGACACTGTCATTACCACTGCGCGCGCCATCGGTCGCGGAGATGGGCTCCGCGTACGACTCCCGGATGGTGTGAGCCTCGAGGCCGATCTCGCTGGGTGGGACCCTGCAACGGGTCTCGCGGTATTGCGCACGCGCGGCGCCATGAACGTGGCGATGCCGACGATCGCCGACGCCGAGCCGCGAGCCGGCCACAGCGTGGTAGCGCTCGCGCGGTCATGGAGCAACGCTGTGACGGCGAGCGCAGGGATCGTCGCTGTCGTCGGTGGTCCACTGCGGACCGGCCGCCGACATCAAATCGCCCGCGTCTTCCGGATCACCGCGTCGATGCACGAAGGGTTCGCAGGAGGGGGCGTGTTCGACGCGTCGGGTCGGTTGACCGGAATTGCCACGGCCGCCGTCATTCGCGGGTTCGGTGTGGCGATTCCCGCCGCTATCGCCTGGGCTTCTGCCACACAAGTGCTCGCCGCCGGCACACCGCGGCGCGGTTTCGTTGGTCTCGCGGTACATCCCGTGGAACTGCCGGCATCGCAGCGACCGGAAGGCCGCGAACGCGCGTTGCTTGTCGTCGGAGTGACGTCAGCCAGCCCAGCGGATGCCGCCGGCGTCATGGTCGGTGACGTGTTGCTCGATGTCGACGGGCATGCGACGGAGATCGCAGACGATCTGCTGGATCTCCTCGCAGATCGTCGCGTCGGGCAGCAAATCACCGCCCGGACCCTTCGCGCGGGCGTCGTGCGCCAGGTGTCGCTTACGATCGCTGAGCGGGGCCAAGGCTGATCGGGACGCCGCCCGCCACGGCAGCGTCTTTACGGATATGCGGTTCGTCCTTGTGGGGCCGCCGTCACGGCGTCAGCGTCTCCGTGCGAACCTGCCGGACAGTATCGATGTCGTCGGCGAAGCGCCCACCATGAGCGCCGCCCGGGCGCTTGGGGTGGATCCTGACGCGTACCTGGTTGCGGCCGCCGTCACCCCAGAGGACGGCGCAGAAGTGCTCGTTGAAGCGCTCACGCCCAGAGAGACTCAAGTTCTGGAGCTCGTAGCCGACGGCCGCGGAAACAAGGCGATTGCCGTCAGGCTCGGCGTGAGCGATGAGACGGTGAAATTCCACCTGGGATCCGTCTTCGGGAAACTCGGTGCTTCGAACCGTACCGACGCCGTCCGTCAAGCGCTCAGACGCGGACTGGTACCGCTGTAATCTGTCAGTTACTTCGTCGGCATTGCCGGCAACGACAGGATCGCGGCACTACTCGCGATGAGCCATCGATCGCCCTGCCGCACGAACGTGAGCAGGTACCGACCCTTCGACGGCGCCGCTCCACCGGTGACTTCGTACGTGCCTTCGCCGACGTATACATCCCTGCCGACCGCTTTGCTCTGACCTTGCGTGATGGTGAGCGTCGACCCTTTCGCCGGTCCGGAC
>JAIVJE010000353.1 GCA_020200195.1 Acidobacteriota bacterium
GGCGTAGTCCTCGCGATAGATCCAGGCGATCGCCAGGAAGTGAGGAAGCTGCCACAAAAACACGATGCCGAACAGCACCCACGCACCGCGCGACAGGTCGCCCGTAGCCGCGGCCCAACCGATGACTGGCGGCAGTGCACCCGGTATCGCCCCGACGACTGTGGCGAACGACGTTCTCGGTTTCAGCGGCGTGTACACGGCCGCGTAGGTCAGCAGCGTGACGAGCGCCATCACGGCGCTGAGCACGTTCACACCGAGCGCGAGCATGAGGAGGCCGGCCGCCGAGAGTCCTGATGCGTAGACCAGCGCGTCGCGCATCGGCAGCCGGCCATCCGGCATCGGGCGCAGGCATGTTCGGCGCATCAGCCCATCCCGGCGCCGCTCCAGGATCTGGTTGAAGGCAGAAGCCCCCCCAGCGACGAGTCCGGTGCCGGCGACGGTGCAAAGCAGCGGGACGACGGAGAGGTCGCCGCGCCCCATGGCATAGCCAGCCAGTGTCGACGCCACGACGAGCAGATTGAGGCGCGGCTTCGCGAGGGCGATGAAATCGGCGGTCCGCGCCCGAGCCGCCGGTAGAGCGACCGCTCCAGTCTTCATCCGCGCGCCCCGGCCGGCGCCGCCGCGCCAGAAACCAGCTGCCCGTCGCGCCGTTCCGGCAGCCGGTCAAACCACGGCCGGAAGCTCCGGAGCGTGAGCACCACGGACGTCGCCAGGAGCAGCGCGCCATTGACCACATGCGCCGTGTTGATGACGGGCTGCAGGCCGGAAAGCACGACGAACGCGCCGAGCGTCGCCTGCAGCGCAACGAGCAGCACGAGGAGCACCGCCGGGCGCACAAGCTCACGGCGGCCACGATGGTGGAACCACACGTGGCCGGCGGTCGCGAGAATCGCCGCGGTCACGAGCACCGCGCCGATCCGGTGCGCGAAATGGATTGCGATCGCGACTGACCACACCGGCGGGAGGATGCGGCGGAATGCCAGCGGAAAATCTGGAATCGCCAGGCCCGCACCGGCCGATGGAAATCGGCGCGGGGAGATAGAACAGTACGGTGATGCCGCCGAGCAGTCCCTGCAGAATGACTGCGGCGAGCGCCGCGACCGCGAGCCGGCGCACCCACCGCCGCGGCTCGACCCACCACGTCCACGCCGCCAGGATGATCGTCAGAAAGCCGACCGCGCTGGCGATCATCCGATGCCCGTGCTCGTAAAAGATTCCGCCGACCATTTTTTCGAGCGGAAACGAAAACATGAACCACCCGTACGTGTTCGGCCAGTCGGGCACCGAGAGGCCTGAGCCGGTGCTCGTCACCATGCCGCCTGCGGCAATCAGCAGTACGGTCGAGGCGGCCACGAGGATGGCAAAGCGATTCAGCGCTTTCATTGCACGTTTGAACTCTATTGCACGTTGAACGTGAAGTTCAGGTCCTTCGATTCCTTATCGCCGATCGTGACGCTGTGGGTCCGGACACCGAGTTTCTCATGCCAGGCTTCGACGACGTAGGTGCCTGGGGGGACGTCTTTGATCTCGAACGTGCCGGCGTTGGCGGTGACCGCGAAATAGGGATGGTCGAGGACGCCAGCGTAGGCCGACATCCATCCGTGCACGTCGCACTTGAACGGGACCATCACCTCGCGGGCGGTGAAAGTCTTTGTGTTCTTCATGCCCTGTATCGCCTGCCCGAAATTGAACTCCTGGTTCACGTCCGGCAGGGCGTGTACGTTGTGAAGAGTCGGATCACTGTTGATGATCTCGAGCGGCTGTCCGACCCGGAGGCCGAAGACGTGAGGCATATAGCGGCACCCCTTCTGATCCAGCTTCGCCGGCGCAGAAGGCGTTTCGAAGTAGTAATTGGCGAGACCGTCCTTCACGTACACGAATACATTCTCGAGGCCGCCGCCGCTCACCTTAATAGTCTCGACCGAAACGGCGTCCTTGTTTTCGCGGAGGCACACGGGGTCGCTTGCCATCTTGATTTGCGCATTCCCGGGCGCGGCTCCTTCGAACACGACCTTCCCTGACACGCGACCTACAGTCGCGGGGTTGACCCGTTTTGCGTCCGGTGGTGGCCCCGCGGGGGGAGGCGGTTGTCGCTCACTGCACGCCGCAGACAGAAGCAGCAAGACGCCGAACGCCTGCAAACTACTCGGTCGCATACCTTTGGTTGAATATCATATCGCGGCGTGGGTACTCTCCGGCTGAGGCTTGTCAGGTTTACGGGTCGCGGATCTACGCGGATTAGTACGGATAGTACGGCCGGTTGCGCCGCGCGTGGTCGCCCGCGAGGGTGATCGTGCGGACAAACAGCCGGTGATCATTCGCTGCTTGTCCACACGATCACCCTCACACCCGATCAGCCGGCCACAGGCCGGCTGCGCAACCGGAGGTCTGCTTGCCCCTCCGATCCGTGACAACCCGCGCAAATCAGCGTCTCGTCAAATGGTTTGATCCGTCGTGATCCGCGTCCCGTTGATAGTTTTGATCCGCGCGAATCCGCGTGTCGTCGATAGTTTTTGATCCGCGTCGAATCACGTCTCGTTGATGATTTCTCGATCCTTGGTGAATCCGCGTCTCGTCGATCGGATTGGTCCGTGGTCAATCCGCGTTACGAGGTGGTTCGCAGCTTCCGCAGGATGCGATCCTCGATCCAGTGCGCATCCCACCACTCGACGGGGTTCACCATGCGGCCGTTGACGAGAAACGTGAAGTGCAGATGGTCGCCGCCGGCCAGGCCGGTCATACCGCTGCGGCCAAGCTGCTGCGTTTTGTCCACCATCTGCCCGGGCTGCACGTCGATCGACGACAGGTGTGCGTAGAGCGATTGCACGCCCATCCCATGATCGACGATGACGCAGTTGCCGTAGATCCCCAGCTCGTCCGCAAACAAGACCTTGCCGCGGTTGGCGGACACGATCGGCGTCCCCGCGAACGACGCGAGGTCGAAGCCGAGGTGCGTCTGTTGATCCACCTCTTTTCCCTTGTACACATACGTTCGGTGGTCCGCGAACGCGGACTCGACGGCCGTGTTCGTGAATGGATGGAACACAATCCCGCGCCACAGCATTTCGGGCGCCGTCTGCTTGGCGAACGAGGCGATCTTCTCGGCGTTCTTGCGACGCAGCTCGCCATTGATCACGAGGAACTTCGCGAGCGCGTCCCCCTCGGGCCGTACGTCGGTGGTCCCTTCGAGAATCGCCCGGACGACGCGGTCGAGGAAGCGGTCTTCGAGCTGGATCCGGCTGCGTTTGAACGGCTTCGGGAACACTCGAAAGTCGAGATCCGCCCGTCCCGTGTTGCCGGCCTCGTCGCGCGCGAAGGCGCGGATGGGCGTGTTGCGGTCCTGATCGTGGAGCAGCGCGAAGAACGCCACGCGAACCGCGGGGTCGGAGATCCTCACGCCTTCGACCGTGGCGCCGCTTGCCGGATACCCCGGATACTCGACGTCGCCCACGAGTACTCCCGACTGCACGTCGGCGGGGGAGACGCGATACACAACCATTTCGGAGCCGCCGTGGTTGATGAAATGAAACGTCGAGATGACCGAGACGCGCGGGCGTTCGAGTCGCACCTGCACGTCACGCGTGGCCGTCGACTCCACGGTCCTGATGCCGTAGACCACTTTCCGCGACGCCGTTACCACCAGCCGGGCCGGACCGGATTGGAGATCGGGGACGGTCTTTCGCCCGATCTCCTGGGACACGCGCAGGCGATCCGCGCCATCCTGGCGGACGTTCGCGCCCTTGGGATCGCTCAGCGAAAACAGCGGTGTTTCTTTCCCGTTCTGCTGCAGGACCACGCGCAGTCCGGCGAGTAGGGGGGCGGCGACGGCGATCTCGAGCGGCGTCGAGACCCCGACGAACTTTTCAGGCTTCGCGATCTCGATCGAGGGTCCCGACATCCGTCCGGCGACGAGGAATACGCCTCCGGCGGCGAGCGTGAGTACAAAGATGAGGCCGAGCAGATAGCGCATCCGGTGATCATAACCTCCGTTGACGGAGGACGTCGCCGCTTGGTAACATTTACGGTTCCTGTCGGACCGGGCCGGTATCGTCTAGGGGTCAGGACACGTGGTTCTCAGCCACGGGACCGGGGTTCGAATCCCCGTACCGGTACCAATTCTTTATCCCGCAAGCTGTCAGTGACTTGTCGCGGATTCCTCTGCGGGGTCTTCGCTGTCCGCGAAGCTCTGTTTGGTCGGATCTTGAAAGATTCTTGAAAGTTTGTGCGCGGCTTCGATCTTCGGATCGAACTTCTTGCCTCCTTCCAGCCGTTCAACGGCCGCCTGCAACGCTTCCAGCCGCTGATTGTCGTAGCGCTCGGTCGTGAGGATCGACGCGTGACCAAGCAGGTCGCGCACCTGCGCAAGCGGAACACCGCGCTCGACCAGTCTTGAGGCGTACTCGTGCCTCAGGTCGTGCCAGTGCAGGTTGATGTCACGGAACCGCTGCTGGCACTCGACAGACAGGTCCTTATAGCGGCCCTTGCGCCAGCGAGGATGGATGCCGTGAGCCTTGAGCACGGCCACGACCCACGTTTCTCGAACGTTTTCAGGGGCTCCCCAGCCTCGTTGCTGAAGACCGGGACATCGTCGGCCTTGCGCTCGCCCGCACTGTCCAGCCGGAGCCACTCGAGCACGGCGACCAGCCGAGCGGTGCCGATTGGGACAACACGGGTCCGGCGGCTCTTCGTCGTCGTGCCCCGCAGTGTGATCATCCGCCGCTTCCAGTCGATGTCCGCGAACCGGAGGGCCAGCATCTCGCCGCGCCGCATGCCGGTGTCCACGGCGGCGATGATCATCGACCGCAGATGCGGAGACGCGACCGCTAACAGTGCAGCCTCTTCCGCTTCGCTGATACGCCGGCGCCGCTTGTTGTCTTCCAGCTCCATCCGAATCAGCACTTCGGTGCCGCGACGGAATGGTGTTCGATCGACATAGTCGCGGCCGACTGCCCAGTTGAGCATGTGGCGCAGCAGTCCCAGCGTCCGATTGATGGACGCTGGGGTCAGCCGTCTGCCGTCCAGTCCATTGACCACGCGCGGCTGCTTCAGGTCCGCGACGAAGTCGTCGATGTCAGAGTCTTGATCTCGGCGATTGGCCGCTCGCCGAACCGCTCGATCAACGGCTTCAGTCGGTAGTCGACGGTGGTGGACAGCGCGAGCCCCTTCGCGAGCACGTGTCGCTGCTTGTAGACCTCGGCGAACTTGCCGAACGTCATCGGCGAGTTGTCCGCCGGCGGATCAATCCCTCGCTCGTCGAAGGTGCCATCCCTGATTGCGGCCGTCAGCTCGTCGAGCGCCTTGTCGGCCTCCGCCTTTGACTTGATCTCGCGGTTTGTCCACTTCGACAGGCTTACCCGCCTGCCGCGAAAGCTGCCCCACCATGCATGCTTGCAGCGATCGCGAGCACGTCCCTTGTGCTTGCAGATCTTGTGCAGACCCATCGTTCGTTCCTCCTTCCTCCGGCTCGCTGTCAGACGCCACCGAGCATTGAGCCGCCATGCACGGAATGATCTTCTTCCTGGGCACCTCGCGCGTATCGTTCCAACCAGGCGTCGATCCATTCGGGCTTCAGCCGAATTGAACGCCTGCCTCCGACCCGTACGTGGCGCAACTCCTTTCGTTCGCAGGCCGTGTAGATAGTGTCGCGGCTCAAGCCCGCGTACTCCGCGGCTTCCCCAACGTTCAACCAAGGTTTCATCGCGCAACCTCCTGACGCGTCGCCGCGTCAACGCAACCGCGTCGAACCGTTTCGAGTGTGGATGCGCTCTGGCGCGCTGACCTGAGGCCGGCGCGCCGGGAACAGTGGCGCGAGATGCGGGCTGTTGTTGCCGGCATCCAAGACCGGGACGCTGAGCGCCGCGGTTGTCGCACGACTCTCGGTCGTGCGTGCCGAAACGATGGGTCACACTGGCCGTGCTGTTCTCACGAACGGCCAGGCGATACAGCCATGCTCCGGTGGAGCACCGCTCGGCGGCATGCCCTGAGGGCAATGCCGTGTGCGGTTGCGAGTCTCTGATTTCGAAATGGCACTGAGTGCGATCTCGATTCAGAACCGTGCTGAAGTCAGGAAGTGGGCTGTCGGTCGTGGCCCTTCGGGCGGCGGCCTTCAGCGCTCCGCGCGGAGTGTTCCTCTCGCGGAGGGTGTGCAGTGAGCACGGACGATGAGGAGAGATTAACGCCGCTCGGGGCCGCGGTCAACGGCCAAGATCGGTTTAGCTGAGAGCCATCGCACCGCCGGCCATCACGTAATGGCCAAGACATGATCTGCGCGCAGGTACCGTCAAGGCCCGAAGGCCGCGCGCATGCGCGGTCGGAGCAAAGCGACGAGCCTTGCACGGTGCCGAGCACAGATCGAGCATCGCCTGCGTGATGGTCGGCGCATCCGACTTGGACCAGATCTCGCCCCGATCTGAACTCCAAGCCGCGCAACGATCGGGAGCCGCGGCGACCGCCGTATCTGACCGCTTCACCGCGCGGAACGAGCGCGACTTCGTGTCCTGGATTTCCCGCACGAACGGGACCAGATGGTCCGGACGAAGTGGGCGCGATTGGGCGCCCGATCTGCGCCACAAGGCACCACCCTTGTCGATGCGGGCGGCGCGATCATCAGCACCGACGCCGACATTGGCAGCCATGGCGTAAGCGACCCCTCCGGACAGGCGCGGGGCCATTTGCAGCGCACCCACCGGGGTCCTCACGCCATGGTTTCCTGCCCTTATCGCAGCATTGCTGCCTGATGGGCGGCAAAGAGCGCCGCCGCATCGTGCGGAGCGTTCGCGTGCTCCACGCCGAAGCTGTGACTGCTGAATCGATTGCTAGGAAGGGCTCGCCGCCAGACGGTCGTTGATGGTGCCTTGCCCGGCCCACAGCCAATAGACTCCTCTCGGGGACGACCTCATTTTCGGAGGTTGTCCCCGAGGTCGTCCTCAGCTGTTCGAATCAGGCGACGTCAACCAGGGGAGAGAGATGGAG
>JAIVJE010000578.1 GCA_020200195.1 Acidobacteriota bacterium
TGCTGGGGCCGCTCGTGGCAGCGATCAGGTGGTGGCGAAGGCCGGACTCGAAGGCGCGCCAGTCAATCGCGCGCGAGGGATAGCACTCAGTATTTGTAAAAGCCCTGGCCGCTCTTCCGGCCGAGGTGCCCCGCGGCCACCATCCGGCGGAGCAGGGGGCACGCCCGGTATTTGGGATCGCCGAGCCCGGTCTGCAGGACGTCCATGATCGCCAGGCACACGTCGAGGCCGATGAAATCCGCCAGCGTCAGGGGTCCCATAGGGTGGCTCATCCCCAGTTTCATGACGGTGTCGATGGCTTCTGCCGTACCGACGCCTTCCATCAGCGCGAAGATCGCTTCGTTGATCATCGGCATCAGGACGCGGTTCGCAATGAACCCCGGGTAGTCCGCCGCTTCGACTGCCGTTTTGCCGAGGCGCATGCACAGCTTGGTCGCCGTCAGCATCGCCTCGGCCGACGTGGATTGGCCGCGCACGAGTTCCACCAGCGACATCAACGGAACCGGATTCATGAAGTGCATGCCCAGGACGCGGCCAGGACGACTGGTCGCCGCTCCGAGCACCGTGATGGAAATGGAGGAGGTGTTCGAGGCGAGAATCACGTCGGGCCGCGTCAATTGATCCAACCGCGCGAACAGTTCGCGCTTGATACGAACGTCCTCGAAAATCGCCTCGACCACGTAGTCGACGTCGGCGAGGACATCGACGCTGGTGTCCGTGCTGAGCCTCTCCAACGCGGCGTCGCGTTCCGGGGCCGTCATGCGCCCCTTCTCGACGAACTTCGCGAGGCTCTTCTCGATCGTCCCGCGTGCGCGGTCGAGCGCCTGCTCGGCGGCGTCCACCAGGCGGACCGCGAATCCCGCCTGCGCAAACACCTGCGCGATTCCGTTGCCCATGGTGCCGGCGCCGATGACGCCCACACGTGCGATGGTCATGGGCGCAATCCGTCAGAGCCGCTGAATCGCTCAATCGCGAGCGCGACGCCATTGCCGCCGCCGAGGCACAGCGCCGCGATGCCGCGACGGCCCTCCCTGCGTTTGAGTGCGTAGAGCAATGTCGTCAGCACGCGCGCGCCGCTCGCCCCTATCGGATGGCCGAGCGCGACGGCGCCGCCGTGTACGTTCACGCGAGCTGGATCGATCCCGAGCTGCCCGACGATCCGTGCGAGCGGTGCGAGCCCGAGCGCGCGAGCCTTTTCCGCTGCCATGACGACCACGGCCGCGGCGCCGTCGTTGACGCCAGGGGCGTTGCCGGCCGTCACCGTCCCGTCCTTCTTGAACGCCGGCTTCAACGCACTCAAGGCCTCTACCGTCGTGTCCTCGCGGATCGACTCGTCGCGATCCACCACGATCGGCGCCCCTTTATTCTGGGGAATGGTGATCGGCAGAATCTCGTCGGTGAACCAGCCGGCGCGCGTGGCCGCCAGCGCCTTGCGGTGGCTCTCGGCTGCGTAGGCGTCCTGTTCGCCGCGGCCGACGCAGTATTTCTCTGCGACCGTTTCACCTGAGATGCCCATGTGGCAATCCTCGAACGAGCACCACAGGCCGTCGACGATCATCGAGTCCAGGATCTTTCCGTTGCCCATTCGCAGCCCTTCCCGTACCCGTGGCAGCAGGTACGGCGCGTTGCTCATGGACTCCATGCCGCCCGCCACGGCGATCTCGATGTCGCCGGTCGCGATGCCCTGCGCGGCGAGCATGACGGCCTTCAATCCCGATCCGCAGACCTTATTGATCGTCAGGGCCGCGACATGGTCCGCGAGCCCGCCGTGGAGCGCCGCCTGACGGGCCGGATTCTGGCCGTTGCCCGCCTGAATGACGTTGCCCATGATGCACTCGTCCACCGAGGCCGGGTCGATGCCGGCGCGCGCGACAGCCTCGCGCACCGCCAGCGCGCCGAGCTGGGTCGCGCTGAGCTCCTTCAGCGCGCCGAGGAACTTACCGGTCGGCGTGCGGACCGCCGAGACGATGACCGCTTCACGCATGTGTCTGTTACCTGGGGTCTATCCGAGTGACGGCGTCGGGCCCGAGCAGATGTTGCAGGCGAGCGAGAACCGTCGATTTCGCGCGCTCGATTTCCGGTTTCCATCGCGGATCGCGGCTGCGCACCGACAGGACGCCGTCAGCAAGCTCGACGGTCGTGACGCGCGCCAGCGCCGGCCCCACCGCGAGCTGCCAGGCGAAGGTCGTTCTCGCGTCCGACGCCGGCTGCCGCCGCACGATCTCAGCGACGACACCTGACACGAAGTTCTGGATCGGTTCCATCAACCTAACCTTCGATCTTATCAGAGCGCTCGCGTTTACTGCGCTCGTGGATATCCAGAAGAGCTTCGATGGGGCCGTGGATCGTCATCCACGGAATCTGCACGCTCGTTAAGTTTCGATGCCGGCCTTCTGCAGGGCGCGATCGAACGGTCGGAGCAGGTCCGGGTCTTCCTTGAGCTCGGCGAACTGAGCGCCCCAGTGCCGGATG
>JAIVJE010000579.1:0-1512 GCA_020200195.1 Acidobacteriota bacterium
GAGCCGGAGGAGGGTCATCAGGGCATAGCCGTGGTGCCAACGCGCCGGCACGGCGACGAAGTGCTCGAGGAGGAGCTGGGCGGCGGGCGAGAAGCGGAGCGGGCGGCGCATGAACCAAAGTCTACATATATTGACTTGGTTATCAAGAACGCGGCCGGCATGTCCGTCGGTCCCTCACGCCCCCGGCCCGGCTAACGTCGCCGTTTCAGCCGCGGCGACTCATGGTCGCACCGGCCGTCGACGGCTGCAAACGCCTGTTAGCGGCCCACGCGATGTGATCGCGATTCGACATGCGAGAAACTGCAGGGCGCATGCCTCACAATGGCGAGCCTCCGGGAACCGAGCCCGACCCGGCACTGGTGCGCAGTTGCCCGTCTGTCTGTCCGAAATCGGCACCGACATGACGCGTTGGCCAACGGAAAAGCACTTCACGTCCTGGCTGACGCTCGCGCCCCACAACAAAATCTCCGGCGGGCGCCTCCTCAGCAGCCGCACCCAGCCATCCGCGAACCGCGCCGCCGCAATTCTGCGACTGGCCGTGATGAACGCGGGCCGCACCCAAACCGCGCTCGGGGCGTTCTATCGTCGACTCGCTTTTCGAATCAACAAAGCCAAAGCGATCACCGCCACCGCCCGCAAACTCGCTATTCTTGTTTATCGCACCCTGAAGGACGGCCTCGTCTACGTCGATCCCGGCGCTGCCGCGTACGACACGCAACATCGCACACACGTTGGCCGACGGTTACGACAGCGAGCCGGAAATCTCGGGTTTGGCCTTATCGATCTTTCGACCGGAGAGGTCGTCGAGGGTTCAGTTTCTTAGGAGGCGGCCACAAAGCGGCCTACTTGATCTTCCCGAGATCGAATTCGACGAAACAGTCTTCGCAGAAGCTGGTTCGGCTCCCGTTCGGAACACCAACATCGTAGATTATGTGTACTTCGAAACCGTTCCGCAGAGCCTCCAACGGAAAGACCGCCATCAGGCCCTTGCCACCAGCCTCCATGCCCATGAGATTCCGGAACTCCACTGGAACTTCCGCAACCGACGTCGGTCGTATCGCTTTGCCGGGATCCCGTTCCCCCTTTGGAGTGATAACGATCGGCTGGACGTTGGCGGCTCTGGCGCCAACCGCCTGCGCCATTCCGTAGACGTGCAATTCTGAAACGGTCATCTCGGCCGTCACATCGCCTTCTCCGAACGGCTTGTACTGCTTTTTGGCGTTATACGCGGCTTGAGCAATCCTGAGATACGGTGTCGTGAAATAACCGAGACGCGGCTTGAACGTAGACCCGACGAAGCCGGGACGCCGAATCTCATAAAACGGCGCCTGTTTCGCCGAGGCGCCGAGGGCGATTGTTAGCGAACGCTGAAATGCGGCCACGATCGAACGTCTGAAAACCGGCCACTGCAGGTAGGGGTTGTCAGCCATCCTTGAGGGTTCGTTTCCCCAAGGATGTTGATGCCTAACTACCTGAAAATGCCGAAGAAATCGCAAGTTCTCGCCCTGCTGG
>JAIVJE010000579.1:1576-2959 GCA_020200195.1 Acidobacteriota bacterium
GCGGACGATCGTGCCGACCCGCCGAGCCGTCGGTGTCTTTCACTGCGCGCCCGGCGCGGAAGGACAAGTGGATTTCTTCCGCGGGGCGCCGACACTGGACGCGGGCACGGGCGAGTGGCGACGGCCGTGGATCTTTCGCATGACGCTCGGCCACTCGCGCCACGGCTACGAAGAAGCGGTGTGGGATCAGAAGCTCGAGACGTTCCTGCGGCTCCATGAGCGCGCGTTCCGCGATCTCGGGGGCGTCCCTCTCGTCATTCGCCACGACAATCTCAAAGCCGCGGTCGTTCGGGCGTGCTTCTTCGATCCGGATAGTCACGAGGTCTACCTCGCGTTCGCGCAGCACTGGGGCTTCACGCCGTTGCCCACCCAGCCGCGCACGCCGCAGGAAAACGGGAAGCAGGAGCGCAGCGGCGGCTACGTCAAAGGCAACGCGCTCAAGGGGCGACAGTTTGACAGCCTCGACGCGCAGAATGCGTTCCTTCGCCACTGGAATCGCACCATCGCGCGCCTGCGCATTCACGGCACGACCCGTCGCCAGGTCTGGACGCACTTCGTCGAGGTCGAGCAGTCAGCGCTGCAGCCCCTGGCTCGCGCGGCATTTCCCTTCTTCACGGCCGGCGAGCGGACGGTCCACACCGATGGGCACGTCGAAGTGGGTGGCGCGTTCTATCCCGTCCCGCTCGCCCTCCTCGGCCAGCGTCTCCGCGTGCAGTGGGATACGCAGCTGGTGCGCGTCTTCCAGGAGGACACGCTCGTCGTGGTGCACGCCCGGGTCGCGGCCGGCGGGTTTGCGCCGCGCGCCGGCGAGGCGGAGGCCTCCACGCGCCAGCAGGCGTTTGTCGATCGGCTCGTCGGTCAGTGCGAGCGCGTTGGGCCGGCGCTCAAACAGTGGGCCGACGCCGCACTCGCGGCGCGTGGCGTGCGCGCGATTCGCCTGATTCAGGGCGTGCTCAGTCTGACCCGCCGGCATCCGCGCGAGCGCGTACTCGCCGCGGTCACGGAAGCGCACGCGCACCAGCACTTTCGCTATCAAACCATTCGACGGCTCGTCGAGCGCACCCCGGTGCCGCCCAGACCGGCGCTCGTGACCGACGACCCGGCGATTCGCCCAATGACGCAGTACACCTTGGAGGACTTCTTACAATGAATCCACAATTAACGACGCGTCTCCGCCATCTGCGCCTGTCGGGCATGGTGGAGGCCCTGCCTGGTCGGGTCGCGCAAGCCGAGACCGCCCCGTTGCCGCATCTCGAGTTTCTCGAGGAATGTGTCACCCATTTGCGCTTTCCCGAGGACCATCATCAACGGATTCGCACGACGAATCGTCTTGAGCGGCTGAACGGCGAAAGTCGTCGGCGCACCAAGGTGATCCCCCGCTTT
>JAIVJE010000059.1 GCA_020200195.1 Acidobacteriota bacterium
CCCTTGTATGCCGTCGAGCAGGGCGACGAGCCGGCGCGCGTCGGCCGGCGTGTCGTTCACGTCCTTGAGCATCACGTATTCGAACGTGATCCGCGCCCGGCGTCTGAGCGGGAACCGTCGGGACGCGTCGAGCAGCTCCTTGAGCCCGTACTTTCGATTGATCGGCACCAGCGCGTCGCGTTGTTCCTCGGTGGTCGCGTGCAGTGAGATCGCCAGGTTCGGCATCAACGGCTCGGTCGCGAGCCGCTCGAGGGCCGGCAGCACGCCCACGGTCGACAACGTCACCCGCCGCGGCGACACGGCGAGGCCCTGTTCATCCGCGAGGATGCGCAGCGCCTTCATCGTGGCGTCGTAGTTGTGCAGCGGCTCTCCCATCCCCATCAGGACGATGTTGAACCGGACGCCGAGCGCGCGCAGCTCCCGTGCAAGCACGAGGACCTGCCCGGCAATCTCCCCGGCGGTCAGGTTTCGATCGATGCCCATCTTGCCGGTGAGGCAGAAACCACACCGCATCGCACAGCCGACCTGGGTCGAGATGCGGAACGTCAGCCGGCCGGCGTCAGCCGACTCCGAACCGGCGAAGGTTTCCGGAATGCAGACCGACTCGATTTGCTTGCCGTCCGCGAGCCGGAGCAGGAACTTCGTGGTGCCGTCGACGGAGCGGTCGAGCCGAACGATATGAGGAAGGTCGATTCTGAAGGTGGCGTCGAGGTGTGCACGCAACTCACGGCTCAAGTCCGTCATCCGCGAGAAATCGGTCACGCCGCGCCGATGCACCCAGCGGAAAACCTGGCGGGCGTGGAACCGCTGGCTGCCCGCGGCTTCGAGCGCCCGCTCGAGTTCGTCGAGTTCCATTTCCGCGACGTTGGGGCGCGTGTCGGTATGCATCGGCCGTGTCGTGCCCGGAGCGGGTTTTTCATTGTACTATGGCGGTCGGCGCTGTCGGGACGGGGGGTTCAACCTTGAAGTCGACCGGTCGCCGTGATAACATCTGTGCTGCGGGCAGTTCTTGTAATCCCTTTCATTCCAAACACTTGCGGCGCCGTTGGCGCGCAGCGCGGGAGGCCCGTCGGTGACGGCCACATCTTCTGAACGCATGGTCGTTCGCGAGGTCCTGGATAACGGCCTTCGACTCATCACCGAGTCGATGCCGCATGTCCGCTCGGTGACCATCGGCGTGTGGTTGATGCGCGGTTCGCGCCACGAGAGCGACGATCGCAGCGGCATTGCGCACTTCGTCGAGCACATGCTCTTCAAAGGGACCGACACGCGCACCGCCGAAGACATCGCGCAGGCGATCGACTCGATTGGCGGTCAGCTCGACGCGTTCACCGCCAAGGAGTATGCGAGCTACTACATCAAAGTCCTCGACGAACATCTGCCGCTCGCTGTCGACCTGCTGGCCGACATCGTCCTGCGCCCGGCGTTTTCCGCCGACGAAGTCGAGCGCGAAAAAAAGGTGATCCTCGAAGAGATCAAGATGGTCGAGGACACGCCCGACGATCTGGTCCACGAGCTGTTCACGCAGCATTTCTGGGAAGGTCATCCGCTCGGCCGTCCGATCCTCGGGTCGAAGGAGACGGTCGAGGCGTTCACCGCCGACTCGTTGCTCCAGTACTTCCGGGATGCCTACGTGGCGTCGAACATGATCATCTCGGCCGCGGGCAATCTCGAGCACGCCAGGGTGCGGGAGCTGATCGAAGCGGCGTTTGGTGGGCTCGCCAAGAGCGGGCAGCCGTTGCGCGCCGAACCGCCGCGCGTGGTGCCGCAGGTGATTACGAGAACCAAGGAGCTCGAGCAGAGCCACCTGTGTCTCGGCACGGACAGCTATCCGCAAAGTCATGACGATCGCTACGTGAGCTACATCCTGAACACGATGCTCGGCGGGTCGATGAGCTCGCGGCGACGGACGCGATGGCCGAGGCCGGTATTGTTCCGGTGGAGGCGGCGCGCGAGTTGCGGGCAAAGGCTTCCTTCGACGTGGCCCGCGTCGACGAGATCGAGAAGGTGACGCAGCACGACGTCATCGCGTTCACGACGGCAGTCGCGGAACGGGTCGGCCCGGCGGCCCGGTGGCTCCACTTCGGCCTGACGTCGTCGGATGTCCTCGATACCGCGCAGGCCATCCAGATGCGCGAGGCGTGCGAGCTGATCGTGCGGAACATCGCGTCGCTCATGGATGTCGTCCGACGGCGCGCCGAAGAGCACCGACGGACGCCGATGATCGGCCGGACGCATGGCGTCCATGCGGAGCCGATGACGCTCGGCGTCAAGCTTGCGCTCTGGTATGACGAGCTGAAACGGGATCTCGATCGTGTCCTGCGTGCGCGGGACATCGTGTCGGTCGGCAAGATTTCTGGTGCGGTGGGCATGTTCGCGCACCTCGATCCGGAGATCGAGGCGCGCGTGTGCGAGCGGCTGGGTCTGCAGCCGGCGCCGGCCTCGTCCCAGGTCATTCAGCGGGATCGCCATGCCGAGCTGTTGTCGGCGCTCGCGATCACTGCCGCCTCCCTCGAGAAGTTCGCGCTCGAGATCCGCGGGCTGCAGAAAACCGAGATCGGGGAGATCGAGGAACCATTCGGGAAGGGCCAGAAAGGGTCCTCAGCCATGCCGCACAAGCGGAACCCGATCGGTTGCGAGCAGATTGTCGGCCTCGCCCGGCTCGTCCGGGCGAATGCGATGGCGGCGCTCGAGAACGTCGCCCTCTGGCACGAGCGCGATATCTCGCATTCGTCCGTGGAACGCGTCATCCTCCCCGACAGCTTCATCGCACTCGATCACATGCTGCGCCGGTTCACCAGAATCGTCGCGGGGATGGTGGTCTATCCCGAGCGGATGCGCGAAAACCTGAATCGATCGCGCGGGGTCGTGTTCTCCGGAACCCTGCTGCTCGAGCTCGCGCGGCGCGGAATCTCCCGGGAGCAGGCGTACGAGTGGGTGCAACGGAACGCCATGCGGTCGTTCCACGAGCAGCGCGATTTCAAGGCGCTGCTGTTCGACGATCCGGACGTCACGCGGGTGCTCGCGCCCGATGACATCGACAAAGCCTTCGATCTCGACCACCAGCTGCGGAACGTGGACGCCATCTTCGACCGCGTATTCGGGCCGTCCGGACCTCGTGGAGTGGCTCCCGGGGTGACGGGCGCGGCCACTGCAGGACAGCGATGAAAGCGAAAGTGTTCGTGACGCTCAAGCCATCCGTGTTCGATCCCCAGGGGCACACGATTGCCGACGCGCTCCACTCGATGGGGTACACCGGCGTGGGCGACGTTCGACAGGGAAAGTATTTCGAACTCGAGTTGAACTCGTTGTCTGCCGACCAGGCGCGCGCACTGGCCTTGGAAGTCGCCGACAAGGTCCTCGCCAACCCGGTGATCGAGAGCTATCGGATCGAAGTGGATTGAAAGCCATCAGCCTTCAGCCGTCAGCTATCAGCGAACCCCCGTTCGGGAAAGCTGAAAGCCGGAGCTGAAAGCTGAGAGCTGAAAGCTGAAAGCTGTATGAAATTCGCGATCGTCGTGTTCCCGGGCTCCAATTGCGATCACGATGCCTACCACGCCGTCACGCAGGTGCTGGGGCAGCAGGCGGAGCTCGTGTGGCACAAGGACACGCACCTGGCAGGCGCCGATGTCGTCGTATTGCCCGGCGGGTTCTCGCACGGTGATTACCTGCGGACTGGTGCCATCGCGCGGTTTTCGCCCATCATGGCGTCGATCGCGGAATTCGCGCGGCGCGGTGGTCCGGTGCTCGGCATCTGCAACGGCTTTCAGATCCTGCTGGAAGCAGGCCTGCTGCCGGGTGCGATGCTGCGCAACCAGGATCTGAAATTTCATTGCGAGCACGTCTGGATACGAGTCGAGCAGGGCGACACCCCATTCACCGCGAGGGCCGGGCGCGGGCAGGTCATCCGAGTCCCCGTCGCACACGGGGAGGGGAATTACTACGCCGACCCCGCGGTATTACGCGACCTCGAAGCGGCAGGTCGCGTCGTGTTCAGGTACTGCGACCCGCAAGGAAACGTGACGGATGCCGCCAATCCGAACGGCTCGCTCAACAACATCGCGGGGATCTGTGACGAGACGCGGAACGTCGTCGGCCTGATGCCGCACCCCGAGCGGGCCTGCGAAGCGGCCATCGGGAGCGCAGACGGCCTTCTGATATTCGAGTCAGTCGTGACGTCACTCGCGCAGCAGGGCGCTCTGTGAATTCCGCGATCCTCGAGCGACATGGTTTGACACGCGACGAATACGACCGCATCGTCCGCACGCTTGGACGCGCGCCGTCCGAGACCGAACTGGGAATTTTCTCGGTGATGTGGTCGGAGCATTGCAGCTACAAGAGCTCGCGTATCCACCTGAAAAAACTGCCAACGAAGGGACCCCGAGTGCTGCAGGGCCCGGGGGAGAACGCGGGCGCCGTCGACATCGGTGACGGCCTCGCGGCGGTCTTCAAGATCGAATCGCACAATCATCCGTCCTTCATCGAGCCGTACCAAGGCGCTGCGACCGGGGTCGGGGGCATCATCCGCGACATCTTCACGATGGGGGCCCGACCGATCGCATTGATGAACTCGCTGCGTTTCGGCCCCCTGGACGGACCCTCCGGCGCGCGCACCCGCCGGACCGTCGAAGGCGTCGTGTCGGGCATCGCCGGATACGGCAACAGCATCGGCATCGCGACTGTTGGCGGTGAGATCGCGTTCGAGGAGCCTTACGCCGGGAACCCGCTCGTCAACGTCCTCTGTCTTGGATTGACGCGCGCCGGCGCGCTCGTCAAAGGTCGCGCGTCGGGTGCCGGCAACCCGGTGATCGAGAGCTATCGGATCGAAGTGGATTGAAAGCCATCAGCCTTCAGCCGTCAGCTATCAGCGAACCCCCGTTCGGGAAAGCTGAAAGCCGGATGGAGCTGATGCAGACCGATGCGCTCATCGGCGTGCAGGACATGGGCGCAGCCGGCCTGACCTGCTCCACCTCCGAGATGGGCGCCCGCGGCGGCTGCGGCATCGACATCGATGTGAAAGACGTCCCGCAACGCGAGTCAGGGATGACGCCGTACGAGATCATGCTCTCTGAGTCTCAGGAACGCATGTTGTTGGTGGTGAAGAAGGGGCGCGAGGCGCAGGTCGAGGCGATCTTCGACAAATGGGATCTGCACGCCGCCCACATCGGTCAAGTCACGGCGGATGGTTTGCTTCGGGTCAGGAACAACGGTACGGTCGTCGCCGAAATCCCAAACGCAGCCCTCGTGGATGAAGCCCCGGTGTACGACCGGCCCACGGCGCGCCCCAGGTACCTCGACAAAGTTCGCAGCATCGATCCCGCCGTGTTCAGCGCTCCTCCCCCTCCTCAACAGGCCTTGCTGGCGCTGCTCGCGTCGCCCACGATTGCCAGCAAGCGTTGGGTGTACCGGCAGTACGACCACATGGTGCGGACCAATACGCTGGTCCTCCCGGGGATGGGCGCAGGCGTGGTGCGAGTGAAAGGTACGTCGCGTGCGCTTGCGCTGTCGGTCGACGGTAACGGTCGTTACTGCTACCTGGATCCGAGGCGCGGCGCGCTGCTCGCGCTGGCGGAAGCGGCCCGGAACGTCGCGTGCGCCGGCGCTGTTCCGATAGGCGCTACGAATTGCCTGAACTTCGGGAACCCGGAGCGGCCGGAGATCATGTGGCAGTTCGTCGAAGTGGTCGAAGGGCTCGCCGAGGCTTGCCGGGCGCTGGATATTCCCATTACGGGCGGCAATGTCAGTCTCTACAACGAGACGGACGGACGGCCGATCTATCCGACGCCGATCATCGGTGTCGTCGGCGTCATAGACGATGCATCCCGTGTGTTGGCCCGCACGTTCCGGACCACGGGCGCCGACATCATCGTGCTCGGCCGGAGTTATGGAGAGCTCGGTGGCAGTGAGTATTTGCGGACGCTGCATCAGGTCGTAGCCGGCGAGCCGCCGATAATCTCGCTCGAGGCGGAGCGCGCACTGCTGGACCTTCTGGCACGTGCATCGGCTTCAGGCGTCCTGCAGTCCGCGCACGACGCCTCGGACGGTGGTCTAGCGGTCACGCTCGCTGAGTGTGTGTTCGATACTGATGGGATGGGTGTCGACGTCGATATTCCCGCGGCAGCCGCAGGCCCGGCTGGGCGCGCGGTCGTTGCCCCCGCAATCGCCACGCTGTTTGGCGAGTCGGCGTCGCGTGTCGTCGTTTCGGTGAAACCTGAAGATCGCGCTACGCTTATGCGGATGGCTGTGGAAGCTGGCGTGCCGGCGTGCGTGGTCGGCACGACCGGCGGCAACCGGCTGATCGTGCGCGTTTCGGGTGACGCCGCGATCGACTGCGCAGTCTCCGAAGCGGAACGAGTCTGGGCCACGGCGCTGGCGCAGTATTTCGCTGGACGCGCTGCGTAACATGACAATGCCGCCGAGCACACCCGAAAGAGACAGGCGTGGATAAATTCAAGGACGAGTGCGGCGTGTTCGGCATCTTCGGGCACCCGGAGGCGGCCAACCTCACGTACCTCGGCTTGTACGCTCTCCAACACCGCGGGCAGGAGAGCGCGGGCATTGCGGCCGCCGATGGTACGCGGATGCGCGCCGTCCGCGCCATGGGTCAGGTTGCGGATGCGTTCGACGAACAGTCGCTCGGGAAGCTGGCCGGCCATATCGCGATCGGCCACACCCGGTATTCCACCGCCGGCGACAGCACGCTCGAGAACGCCCAGCCGTTCCTGATTGACTGCAGTCACGGACAGATCGCCGTGGCGCACAACGGGAATCTGGTCAATGCCAGCGAGCTGCGGGACGAGCTGGTACGGAACGGATCCATTTTCCAGACGAGCAGCGACACCGAAGTCGTGCTCCATCTCTACGCCCGCTCGAAGGCGTCCGCTGTCGAAGAAGCGCTCGAAGAGTCAATTGCGCAGATCCGGGGCGCCTTCTCCCTCGCGCTCCTCACGAAGAACCGCCTGATCGCCGCCCGCGATCCCCACGGCTTCCGCCCGCTCGCACTCGGCAAGCTCGACGACGCGTGGATCGTGTGCTCGGAGACATGTGCCCTCGATCTGATTGGAGCGACCTACGTCCGTGACGTCGAGCCGGGCGAGCTGCTGATCATCAGTGACGGCGGCCTGCGGTCCATCAAGGCGTTTCCGCCCTCGACGCATTCGCACTGCGTCTTCGAGCACGTGTATTTCGCGCGGCCGGACAGTTACGTGTTTGGCCGGAGCGTGAACGAGGTACGCACTGAGCTGGGACGCAGCCTGGCGCGCGAATCTCCCGCCGACGCAGATGTCGTCGTGCCAATCCCTGACTCGGGCGTGTGCGCGGCAATCGGGTACGCGGAGGTTGCGCGGCTGCCGCTGCAGATGGGGCTCATCCGCAATCATTACATCGGGCGGACGTTCATCCAGCCGCAGCAGTCCATCCGTCACTTCAGCGTCAAGGTCAAGCTGAACCCGGTCCGGAGCATTCTCGAGGGCAGACGGGTCGTTCTCTTAGACGACTCCATCGTGCGGGGCACGACCAGCAGGAAGATTGTGAAGATGGTCAAAGCGGCCGGCGCCCGCGAAGTGCACTTGAGAATCAGTTGCCCGCCGACGGTGTCGCCGTGCTTCTATGGTGTCGACACCCCCAACCGCAGCGAGTTGATCGCGGCGACCCACACGGCCGAGGAGATCCGGAGATACGTCGACGCCGACAGCCTGGCGTACCTGAGCCTGCAAGGCCTGCGGGAGGCGGTCGGATCGCAGCAGAACGAGTACTGCACGTCGTGTTACACCGGCATCTACCCGGTGGCGTTTCCACGGGACGAACACACATATCTGCAGCTCGCGCTCAAGGCCATTGACTAGCGTGATGATGCGGATTGCGGTCGTCGTCTGCGTGGTCATCTGCTCGTTGAGTCCGCGCGCTTTAGCGTCAACCAGCGCCGCACTGCAGGAATCCAAGGATGCCGTCAGCAGTGCCCAACTGAAGGCTGCGATCGACAAGCTGGGAACGGTAGATTTCACCGTGCGGATGGCTGCCGCGCGGACCGTACGGCGCGCACCGTCGGCACTCGCGGTGCCGGCACTTCTCCAGGCGGTCGCGGAACATGCGGATGGCTATGTGCGCTTTCGCGCGCTCGTACTGCTGTCCGGCTTCAACGACCCGCGTACGCGGGACGTGATGTTCAAGGCGCTCTCGGAGCCCAACGATCGCCTTCGGACCGCGGCCTATTCGTACTTCGAACATCACCCGGATCCGACGGTACTGCCGACACTGCTGGCGGCGCTCGGCCGGGAGGAGACGGAATTCGTCCGCCCGGCATTGACACGGGCCGTCGCCGCGTATGGCGCGGACCCGCGTGCTCGCAAGGACGCCGCCGCCCTCGTCATGAAGGGGCAAGACCTCTTCCGTGCCGTTGTCATTGAGGCGATCGGCGACTACCGCGGCGCCTACGCTCTGGAACCGATCACCGAAGTCGCCAAAATCGACGGTCCGCTTCAGGATGACGCGGTGATTGCGCTGGGAAAGCTGCGAGACCAGCGGGCGCTGGCGACGTTGTCCGCATTGCAGCGCACCGCGCCCCGCCATGTGCAGCCGTCGATTGCCGCGGCCATCTGCCTGCTCGGCATCAACTGCTCGTCGCATCAGGGATACCTGACGGAGTCGTTGAAGTTTTCGATCGAGAACCCCGGGTTCCAGGAACTCTTGCGTGCGTCAGCCGGCGGGCTGGCGGCGCTCGCCGTGTCGGGCCGGGAGGACGCCGCAGCCGAGTTGTTGGTGCAAGGTGCCCCGACCCGGGACCCGGCGCGCGCGGCCATCGCGCTTGCGCTCGGCACTGTGGCGCTGCGGAACACCGCGTTGCTGTTGAAAGTTCTGGAGCAGCAGAACGACCTCGCCGCCGCCGTTGAGCTGCTGCGCGAGGCCTTCGACATGCTCGAGGAAGACGTCGAGGAAGAGCGCTTCTTCGTCAGTGTGCGCCGTGCCTACTGGCAGGCCGCTCAAGGGTCCCCGGCGCGCAACGTGGCGGCGATCCTGATCAAGACGCTCGAATTCTAACGTCTCGGCCACCTGACCGACCGGTACCTCAGATGGATTACAAGCAGTCAGGCGTCGACATTGACGCCGGCAACGACGTGGTCCGGCGCATTCGCTTGCTCGCGCGGGACACATTCACCCCAGCCGTGCTGTCGGATATCGGATCGTTCGGCGGGTTGTTCAGGCTTGGCGGCGCGGCTGCTCCCGATCCTGTGCTGGTCGGGAGCGCCGACGGTGTCGGTACGAAGCTGCGCGTGGCGTTCATGACCGGGATGCACCGGACGATCGGTGCCGACCTGGTGAATCACTGCGTGAACGACATCCTCGTGCAAGGGGCCGAGCCGCTGTTCTTCCTGGACTATCTGGCCACCGGACGTCTGGAGCCGGATATTGCCCTGCAGGTCGTCGAGGGTCTGGCCGCGGCGTGCCGCGAGAACGGCTGCGCGCTGCTCGGCGGCGAGACGGCCGAGATGCCGGGCTTCTACGCCGACGGCGAGTACGACGTCGCCGGGTTCATCGTGGGCGCGGTCAGTCGTGAACGGCTGATTGACGGGCGCGACATTCACCCGGGCGACGTGCTCGTTGGCTTGCCGTCTGCGGGACTCCACACGAACGGATACTCTCTGGCGCGCCGCATCGCGTTCGAGGTGACCGGTCTGAAGGCCGATTCCTGGGTCGATGAGCTCCAAGCGACGATCGGCGAGGCGTTCCTCGTGCCCCACCGTTCGTATCTGTCGATCGTCCGCCCGATTCTCGGTACACGTCTGATCAAGGGGGTGGCGCACATCACCGGAGGGGGCATCTCGGAGAACCTGCCGCGCGTCCTGCCTGACGGCGCTGAGGCCATGATCGATCGCTCGGCCTGGCAGGTCCCGACCATTTTCAGGTGGCTGCAACGGTCGGGGGCGGTTCCGGAGGACGACATGTGGCGCACATTCAATATGGGTATCGGCCTGATCCTGGCGTGCGGTGCCCCGGCTGTGGACGACTTGCTCGAGCGCCTGCGTCGCGCCGGTGAACCGAACGCCTGCGTCATCGGCGAGGTCCGCGCCGGATCCGGCCGCGTAGTTTACAGGGGATGAACGGCACGTCCGATGCTCGACGCCTTGGCATTCTGATCTCGGGCCGCGGGAGTAACCTCCACGCCCTGATGGACGCGTCCGCGCATGGCAAGCTGGACGCGCGCATCGCGGTGGTGATTTCCAACCGTGCCGACGCGTCGGGTCTTGATCGCGCACGAGACGCAGGGATTGCGACCATCGTGCTGGATCATCGCGGCTGGGCATCACGTGATGAGTACGACCTGGCGCTCGCGCGCGAGCTGAAACACCGCGGGGTTGCCCTGGTGTGTCTTGCCGGCTTCATGCGACTGGTCGGTCCGGCGTTAATTGAAGCGTTCCCCAACGCGATCCTCAACATCCATCCTTCGCTGCTGCCGTCATTCCCAGGTTTGAACGCGCAGCGGCAGGCACTCGAGCGTGGGGTGAAGATCACCGGCGCGACCGTACATCTCGTGACAGGAGAGCTCGATGGTGGGCCGATCGTCCTGCAGTCACCCGTATCGGTGCTCGACGACGATACCGTCGACTCGCTCTCAGCGCGAATCCTGATCGAGGAGCACCGCATCTACCCCGATGCCGTGCGGGCCGTGCTGTCGGAAAGTTGGCGCCTTGACGGCCGTCGTTTCGTCGGCAGCGAAGAACCTTGACGGCGGAGAATGAGCCCCGAGCGACCCACGCTCCTCAGAACGTCTGAAGCGGTTGCAGCGTGAGGACCGCGACCTCAGGCGGGCAGTTCAGGCGAACAGGGACGTAGAC
>JAIVJE010000060.1 GCA_020200195.1 Acidobacteriota bacterium
CCCCTCGATCGTCCCGCCGCTCCCGCCGCTGAACAAGCCGCTGCCGCAGGAATAAACAAAAGGCACAAGGGAAAAGGGACAAGGGAAAAGGCAAATCCCTTGTCCCTTTTCCTTTTCCCTTTTCCTTTTCCCTTGTCCCTTGATTACCCGTAAGCCCTACAGCATTCCGCTTCCCGGCGGTCGCACGCTCGACTTGGGCGCGCGGACCCTCGTCATGGGCATCATCAACGTGACGCCGGACTCGTTCGCGGATGGAGGCCTCCGGTACGACGCTGTGCGCGCTGTTGCGGACGGCCTTCAAATGATCGCGGACGGTGCCGACATCCTCGACGTCGGCGGAGAGTCCACGCGCCCGGGGGCCGACCCCGTTCCAGAGGTCGAAGAGCTGCGTCGAGTCGTGCCCGTCATCTCCGAGTTGTCACGGCGGACGACCGTGCCGCTATGCGTCGACACTTATAAGGCTGCGGTCGCACAGGCCGCCGTTGCCGCGGGCGCGTCGATCGTCAATGACATCAGCGGCTTGCAGTACGACAAGTACCTCGCGCATGTCGTCGCCGACACCGGTGCGGCCGTCGTGCTGATGCACCATCGCGGGACCGTTCGGGAGATGTACAAGGCGGCGATCTACGACCACGTGATCGTAGAAATCGCGAAAGAGCTCGGCCACGCAATCGATCGCGCCGAGGATGCGGGGGTTGACCGCGAAGCCATCATCGTCGATCCGGGCTTTGGTTTCGCGAAGCGCGCGGACCACACGTACGAGGCGCTCGCGCAGCTCGACCGGCTGCACGTGCTCGACCGTCCGCTCCTCGCCGGGCCCTCCAGAAAGTCTTTCCTCGACCAGGCCGTGGGCGAGCGGCTGCCCGGCGATCGCGATTGGGCCACGGCGGCCGCGGTCACCGCTGCGTCGTTGCTGGGCGCACACATCGTGCGCGTGCATGCCGTCAAGGAAATGGTACAGATCGTTCGGGTCGCGGATCGGATTCGTCAGGCTGCCCAATAGCTCGTCTGTGGCCGTTCCCATCACATCTGTGTCGGGGAAGTTTACTCAGCCGTTCCGACTCAGCTGAAAAACATCGCGTCAAATCAGAGCCGAAATCGTTCAGCCGTGGCAGCCTTGTTGCTATTAAGGTCGAGCACGGCAGGCGGTGGATATCCGACTTGCCAGGAGGTACACGATGACTGATCACATCGACAGACCAGACGATTCGAATGATCCGCGACACAAACCCGGCTCTGTGCGTGAGGAAGTGTCGGCCACGGGTCAGCGCGTCAAAGGCGCCATAAAGAACGCGGCTGGTGAGCTCGTGGACGACGACCGGCTGGAGGACAAAGGCGAGCGTGAGAATGCCGCCGGTCGCGATCGTCAGAACAAGAACGACGCCGTCTAGCAGACATTTCTGGGCGCGGCTCATCGCCGCGCCGTCTTTTCGTACTCCCTTCACAACTTACGGTCCGCCGTGTCACTGACGACTGACCACACTGACCTTGCGATAAGCTACCGCAGGGATGCCGGAATATCTGACCGAACTGCTACGGCGCCCGCCGGTAGGCTGGTGGGACCTCCTCGACATCGCGATTGTCGCGATTCTCATCTATGAGTTCCTGAAACTCATCAGGGGGACGCGGGGGGTCCAGATGGCCGCCGGGTCACTGTTGATCGTCGCGCTCTTCTACCTCTCGCGGCTCGCGCCGTTGCAGACCGTGAACTGGATGATCCGCAACATGCTCGTGTACGTCGCGTTCGCGGCGATTGTCATCTTCCAGTCGGACATTCGGCGCGCCCTGGCGCATTTCGGCCAGGCGCGATTCTTTCGGTATTTCAACCGCCAGGAAGCCGCCGACGAGACCATTGAGGAACTCGTCGTGGCATCGACGATGTTGTCGACACAGAGGGTGGGCGCGATCATCGCGATTGAGCGCGAGATCGGCCTGCGCAATTACATCGAGAGCGGCATTCCGCTCGACGCAGAGCTGACGTACGACCTCCTGGTGACGATCTTCCAGCCGGGTTCGCCCCTCCACGATGGCGCGGTCATCCTTCAGGAGAACCGCGTGGCGGCTGCGGCATGCTTTCTGCCGCTGACCGTCAACCCCCGGGTCAGCCGGGAGCTCGGCACCCGGCATCGGGCGGCGATCGGCCTCACGGAAGAAGGGGACGCGGCGGCAATCGTCGTGTCGGAGGAAACCGGTCAGATTGGCCTTGCGCGTGACGGTGGCATCGAACGCGGACTGACGGCCGACCGGCTTCGTGAGCAGTTGCGCGAGTTGATCGTTCAACGCCGGGTCAGGCGTCGCGCCCCGCCGCCCGCCTACGACGTCTGATGGCGTACCACCCGCTCCGACATCTGCGCTTGAAAGTGTTCGCGCTGGCGCTCGCCGTCCTGCTCTGGCTGACGGTAGCGGGCGAGCACGTTGTCGAGCGGACGCTGCGCGTGCCGCTCGAGTTCCGCAACATTCCGGAACACCTCGAAATCGTCGGTGACCCGCCGGGCACAGTGGACGTACGGCTCCGCGGCTCATCGGCGTTGCTGAGCCGGCTCGAGCCGGGAGAGATCGTTGCGGTGTTGGATCTGGCTGGCGCGCGGCCAGGGGCGCGGCTCTTCCATCTGCGGAATGACGAAGTACGCTCGCCGTATGGCGTGGAGGTCGCACAGGTGGTGCCGGGGACGTTAGCGCTGAATCTCGAAAGGTCAGGGCGGCGCGTGCTGCCGGTGGTTCCCCCGACCGAAGGCGATCCCGCGCCGGGGTTCGTCGTCGGACGGATTACGGCGGAGCCGGCCACGGTCGAAGTGATCGGACCCGAGAGCCGGCTGCGGGAGCTCTCCGAGGCGACCACCGAGCCAGTCACCGTGTCGGCGAGCCGCGAGCGGGTCCGGGATGTCGTGACGATTGGCGTCGCCGATTCCGCGGTGCGACTGGCGCAGCCGCAGAGCGCCACGGTAGTGGTCGAGATTCTGCCGGCTCCCATTGAACGGGAGTTCGCGGGAGTACCAGTGCGCTGGCGCAATCTCGGCGTTGGCCTTCGCGCGCAACTCGTGCCGTCGCTCGCGCGCATCAGCGTGCGGGGGAGACGGGAAGCGCTGTCGCCTCTGCGGGCCGATACCATCGAAGCGTTCGTGGACCTTGCCGGTCTTGGACCCGGTCAGTACAATCTTCGGGTTCAAGTCGATCCACCGCAGACGTTCGGCGTCAGTGACATCAGTCCCGCCGTGGTCGATGTAACGATTCGATGATGTCGGACAGGTTATTCGGCACAGACGGCGTCCGCGGGACCGCGGGTGAGTACCCCCTCGATCAGGAAACCGTCGCCCGACTGGGCGCCGCGCTGGTGCGCGCGATGGCATCGGATAGCCGGCCGCTGCGTTTTGTAGCGGGTCGGGACACACGCGAATCCGGCGAGTGGATCGAGCGCGAACTCGCGCGCGGCGTCAGCTCCGCCGGAGCGTCGTTGACGAGCGCGGGCGTCATCCCGACGCCGGCGATCGCGTACGTCACCAGGGCCATGGGCTACGACGCCGGACTCGTCATCTCCGCGTCCCATAATCCGTTCGAAGACAACGGCATCAAAGTGTTCTCGGGGCAGGGTGAGAAATTCACTGAGGCGCTGGAGCGGAAGGTCGAGGCGATTGTCAAGGACACCGGCTGGCAGGTGGACGGCGCGCCGGAGTCCCCCATCGCGCGAGCCGACGTCGTGGACGCGTACATCGCGCACGCGCGCCGCGCGTTCCCGGATCCGCAACTCCTCGGTGCGTTCAGGCTGGCGATCGACACTGCCAACGGCGCGACGACCACGGTGGCGCCGCGGCTGTTCCGGGAGATGGGCTTTGACATAGAGGTGCTGAGCGACAGCCCCAATGGTCGCAACATCAATCTCGATTGCGGATCGACCCATCCCGCCGCGCTGTCGATGGTCGTCACGGACCGCGGCTGCCGCATGGGGGTCGCGTTCGACGGTGACGGCGATCGGGCCATCTTCGTCGACGCGGCGGGACGCATCGTGGACGGCGACGCGGTGCTGCTGATGTGCGCCCGGTACCTGAAGGCCCGGGACCGCCTCGCCGGCAATGCTGTCGTAGCCACCATCATGAGCAATATCGGTCTCGAGCTCGCCTTGCGCGCAAGCGGCATCGACCTCGTGCGGTGCCCGGTGGGTGACAAGTACGTCATGGAAGAAATGGTGAAACGCGGCCTGTCGGTTGGCGGCGAACAGTCGGGTCACATCATTTTCTCCGACCACCTCTTTACGGGCGACGGCATTGTCACAGCCTTGAGCGTCATGCGCATCATGGCGGAGACCGGTCGTGAGCTGGCGGATCTGGCGGGCGAGCTCGTGACCTACCCGCAAGTGCTCGTCAACGTACGGGTGAAGGAAAAGAAGGATCTGCGATCCGTTCCCGCGGTCGCCGCGGCGATGGACCGCGTCGAGCAGCGGCTCCTCGGGCACGGGCGTGTGCTCGTGCGGTATTCGGGGACCGAGCTGCTGCTGCGGGTCATGCTCGAAGGACGCGACCAGCAGGAGATTCAGAGCCTCGCCGGAGAGATCGTCACCGCCGTCAAGGATCACCTCGGGTAGGCCAAACCCATGCGCCTTGCCGTCAACATCGACCACGTTGCTACCCTGCGTGAAGCGCGCAAGGCGCGCGAGCCGGAGCCGCTCACGGCCGCATTGCTCGCCGAGATGGCTGGGGCACGCGGTATTACCGTTCATCTGCGCGGCGACCGGCGGCACATCCAGGACCGGGACGTTCAGCTGCTGCGCCAGGCGATTGCGACCAAGTTGAACATAGAAATGGCGGTAACGTCGGACATGGCACGCGTGGCGCTGCAGGTGCGGCCCGATCAGGTCACGCTGGTGCCGGAGCGACCGCAGGAGCTCACGACCGAGGGAGGTCTCGACGTCGTCGCGCAAGCCGGCGCGGTCGCAGACTTCGTGCGGCAAATGCACGATGCAGGAATCCGCGTGAGCCTGTTCGTCGATCCCCACGCCGACCAGGTGGGTCACGCGAAGCAGAGCGGGGCGGACGCGATCGAAATCAACACAGGCCGTTACGCCGAAGCCGGTGAGGGCTCTCGAATCCAGGAGCTCCAGCGGATAGCAGACGCCGCCCAACTGGGCGTTCGGCAGGGGCTCGAGGTGCTCGCGGGCCATGGTCTCAACTACGTCAACGTCGTCGACGTGGGCGCCATCGCAGAGATCGAGGAACTGAACATCGGCCACAGCATCGTCGCCCGCGCCGCGCTCGTGGGCATGGAACGCGCGGTTCGCGACATGGTCGCGCTCCTCGGGCGCTGAATGGAGCGGCGCGTCTCGTGGCGACACGTGGCCCTGCTCGCGCTCGGGGCATGCGCGGCCAACGTGACGGACGGCGCGGCAGCATCTCACCGTGTCTCGCTGCGCACGGACGATGGGGTCACACTCGCCGCGACTTGGTACGAACCGTCGCCGCGGGGAGGCCCCGCCGTGGTCCTCGTCCACATGCTGCACAGATCGCGTCGGGATTGGGACGGGGTCGCATCGCGCCTTGCCGCCGAGGGCATCGGTGCGCTCGCGATCGATCTCCGTGGGCATGGCGAATCACAGGGCAGCGCCGCGGTGGACGATCTCAGCCGGATGGCGCTCGACGTGCGTGCGGCGCGCCGGTTCCTGGGGAGCCGGTCCGATACCCACGGCCCGGTTGGACTGGCTGGTGCGTCGCTCGGCGCGAGCCTGGCGGCTCTCGAAGCTTCGACAGACTCGACCATTGCCAGCGTGGTTCTCCTGTCGCCGTCGCTCGAGTACCGCGGCTTGCGGATCGAGGCTGCGCTCCGCAAGTACGGCGGTCGTCCGGCGCTGCTCGTCGCGGGCGATGACGATGCCTATGCGGCCCGGTCCGTCCGTGAGCTGCAGAAGGCAGGTGACGGCACGCGCGAGATGCTGCTTCTGAGCCGCGCAGGGCACGGAACGACCATGCTGTCGCGCGACCCGGAGCTGACGCGGAGGTTGGTGGACTGGTTTCGCCGCACGCTGCTATGATCGATGGCTCAGGTGCGAAAGGAATCTTTTTTCTTCGGGCTGGCCGGAGTGTTCTTCGGCGTACTCGTCGGGTGGATCATCGGCAGCC
>JAIVJE010000061.1 GCA_020200195.1 Acidobacteriota bacterium
GCTATCTCCCGATCGCCGGCCGTGTTGTCTACCGCCTCGACCCCGACTGGGTTGCGCTCGATCGCAGTTGGGTCGCATCGCCGAGAACATATGTCGAGTTCGACGGCCGCACCGCCTATGGCGTGCGATCGCGGATCCCGTTTCATGTCACCAGCCTCGATTGGCAGGAAAGCGATCGCGTGCTGGCTGGAATCATGACCGCATTTGGATCCCCCACTGGTGCGATCGAGCTCGGCGGTTCCGGGGAGTTCGACGGCGTGCTGCTCGAGGCGTTTGCCAAGCCACGGATCGAGGGGCGCTTCAGCGGCGAAAACCTTCGCGCGTGGGACGTCGTGTGGGGACGTGGACGGGCCAGCGTTGTCGTCGAGAACAGTTATGCCGATGTTACCGATGGCGTCCTGACGCAGGGCACATCGGAGGTCGTCGCCAACGGACGATTCTCCCTCGGTTATCCGCGCCGAGACGGCGGTGAGCAGATCAACGGGCGCATACGCATGTCGCGCCGGCCGCTCGTCGATCTCCGCCACGCCTTCGAGCTCGACGACTATCCGGTGAATGGGCTCGTGTCGGGCGAGTACCACCTGTATGGCAACTACGAGACGCCGTTCGGGTTCGGCCGACTCGTGGTCGAGCAGGGCGTCGCGTACGGCGAAACGTTCGAGACGGCCACGGCCTCGCTGCGGTTCGAGGGGTCAGGCGTCCGGCTCGATGGTCTCGACCTCCGCAAGAGCACGGGCACAGTGACCGGCGCAGCGTGGGTGGGCTGGGACGGCAACTATTCGTTCAACGCGGACGGCCGTCGCATCCCGGTCGAATCGATGGTCACCGCCGCGTTTCCGCGCGCGCCGCTATCAGGGTTGATCGAGTTCAACGCAACGGGGACCGGGACGTTCGAGGAGCCACGCTACGACGTCAAGTTGCGCATCGACGATCTCTTTGCCGGAGAGGAAGGCATCGGTCAGGTGACCGCGAGGCTGGCCCTCCGGGGCGATCTCCTCACGACGGACGTCGAGGCGGCGTCGCCCCGTCTCGTGGTATCGGGCTCGGGGCGGATTGCGCTGACGCCGGAAATGGACGCCGAGCTGACGCTGCGCTTCGCGGATACGTCGTTCGACCCATACGTCCGCTTTTTCGAGCCGCGTTTGTCGCCCTTCACGACCGCGGTCGCGGGCGGCACGGTGCGCGTCGTCGGTGAGCTCACCGATCTCGACCACCTCGTCGTGGATACGCGAGTCGAGCAGCTCGATCTGAAGCTGTTCGACTACCGGTTGCGCAACGAGGGACCGATCGAGCTCGCGCTCGATCAGCACACGCTCCAGATCAGGAGGATGCGACTTTCAGGGGAAGGCACGAACCTGCAGGTGGACGGGGAAGTCGCGCTGCACGAGGGGACGCTGGCGCTCGATGCCTCAGGCGACGCGAACCTCGGCATTCTGCAGGGATTCTTCCGCGATTTGCGCAGCCGTGGGACCGCGGCCCTGACGGCGCAAATCTCCGGCCGGCTCGACAAGCCGGTCTTCTCGGGAAGTGCGGCGCTCACCGACGGCCGGATCCGCCACTTCTCACTCCCTCACTCCCTCGAAACGATCAACGGACGCCTGTCGTTCGACGCAGGTGGCATTCGCGTGGACGACGTGACGGCGAAGCTTGGGGGGGGTGACGTCCGATTCGGCGGCAGGATTGCTCTGAAAGGATTCATGCCGGGAGAGCTGAGCCTGACGGCCGTCGGCGATCAGATGCATGTCCGCTATCCCGAGGGGATTCGTTCGGTGATCGACGCGGAACTGGCGTTGCGCGGGGAGCTTGCGTCCCCGCTCTTGAGCGGCACGGTGACCGTGCACGACGCATTGTGGTCGCGACGGTTCGACACGAACACGGACCTGTTCAACCTTTCCAGCGGCGCTACGGGCATCGCCGGCGGCGCGGCCTCGACGACCCTGCCGCTGCGCTTCGATCTGGCCATCAGCGCGCCCTCGAGCCTGCGCATCGAAAACAACATCGCGAGCGTCGTCTCGAGCGCGGATCTCCGGCTGCAGGGAACCTACGACCGTCCGCTGCTGTTCGGACGCGCCGAGATCGAGCGCGGCAACGTGCTTTTCGAGGGAAACCGCTACGTGGTGACGCGGGGCAGCATTGGTTTCTTCAACCCGACGCGGATCGAGCCCTTCTTCGACATCGAGGCCGAGACGCGCGCACGCGTTCCGGGCCAGACATACCGCGTCACGCTGGGCGTCACCGGCACCGCCGACCGGTTCTCGGCGTCACTGAACTCGGATCCGCCCCTGCCGCAGGTCGATATCGTCGCATTGCTCTTCGGCCAGGCGACGAACCTGGAGAATGCCGAGCTGCGCGCACTGCGACCCGAGGCGTCCGAGGCGAACGAGTTGGAACTGATCCGGGCCGGGGCCGCACGCCTGATCGCCAGCCCAATCTCCGCCCCGGTCGGAAGGGCGGTGGAGCAGACCCTTGGCATCGACACGGTCCAGATCACGCCGTCCCTCGGAGGAGAGAACGATCTCCTGACGCCCTCCGCGAGACTCATCATCGGCAAGCGGATTTCGAACCGGGCGTACCTCACCTTCGCGCGGGCGCTCGGCACGGCGGCGCGCGACCAGATCATCGTCCTCGAGTACGACCAGAACGATCGCGTGGGCTGGGTGATCACGCAGAACGGCGATCACACGTTCGCGTTCGACTTCAGAGTGCGGCACAGCTTCTGATGCGCACGCTGGCGGCCGTTATCATGGTCTGCGCGGGGTTTCCCGGAACCGCCCGGGGCCAATCGCCGCCGCCGTCACTTGTCGGCCGGATGGTCGCCGACGTTCAAGTCCTCACCGAAGGCAGACCGACCGACGACCTGGCGTTGCGCGACCTGCTCGAGACGGTGCGCGGCCTGCCGTTGTCGATGGCGGAGGTCCGCGAATCCATCGCGCACCTGTACAGCCTTGGCCGATTTCAGGACATCCAGGTCGACGCGTCGGATACCGCGGCCGGCGTTGCCCTGCGGTACAACCTGATCCCGCTGCACAGCGTCCAAAAGGTCGAGTTCCGTGGGCGGCTGGAGCTCTCCGAAGGGTTGCTGCGCCGGACGATGGTCGAGCGGCATGGACCCACGCCGCCAGTCGGCCGGGCAGCGGACGTCGCGCGCACGCTGGAAGTCCAGTATGCCGACCACGGTTACTTCCGCGCGTCGGTCCGGCCCGTCGCGACGGTCCAGCACGATCCGGACAGGACGCTCCTGGCATTCGAGGTGCAGGCGGGGCCCCGCGCGACGATCGGCCGCATCGACGTCGCGGGCAAGTTTCCGGAGTCTCGTGAGTTGCTTCTCCGTCGTCTGAGTGTGTCGTCTGGCGATCCCTACGAACGCGTCACGCTCCAGCGCAGGCTCAACGACCACGTTGCTGCTCTCAAAGCGAGGGGTCACTACCAGGCGTCGGCCTCACACCGCGCGCGCGTCTCGGACGACGGGACGGTGGCCGACCTGACGATTGACATGGACGCAGGCCCAATCGTGTCCGTCAGATTCGAGGGCGATACCGTTCCCCAGGCAAAGCTGGACGAACTCGTGCCGATCAAACGTGAAGGCATCGCGGACGAGGACCTCATCGAAGACGCCGTCGTGCGGCTCGCCGCGTACCTGAACCAGGAGGGTTACTGGAAGGCAACGGTTACGCACCGGAGCGAGCAGCAGGATGGCCGTTTGGCAATCGTGTTTTCGATCCGCAAGGGCCTTCTGTATCGCGTGGGCGACGAAGGGATCGTGATACAGGGAGGGTCGCTGACGCCGGAGGAGCTGCGCGAGCGCGTGAGGTTGCGCGCCGGCGACGTCTACGTAGGGGCCGAGCTCGATGCCACCGCCGGCTCGATCGCGCAGTTGTATCGGGCGCGTGGGTTCGCGGCCGCGAAGGTCAGCTCCGCGGCGAACGAGATCAATCCCGTGCGTCCGGGCGAGGGTCTCGTGCGGCCGGTGATTGTCATCGCTGAAGGCCCGCGCACGATTGTCAGCGACGTCACCATTGCTGGCGCCGAACATATCAGCGAGTCCGAGCTGCGGGCACGGATCCGCACGACACCCGGCTCGCCGTACTTCGAGCCGCTGGCGGCGGCGGACCGTGACGCGCTTCGGCTCGAGTATCTGAATCGCGGCTTCGCCTCTGCCGAAGTGACGGCGACGCCGGTGTTCTCCACCGATGGCACCCTCGTAGAACTGCTCTTCGAGGTCCGGGAAGGGCCGCAGACCGTCGTCGACCACATTCTCATCGTCGGGAACACCCATACGAAGGAACACGTAATCCGCCGTGAGCTGATGTTCCAGCCGGGACAACCGCTGGGTCTCGAGGATCGCTTCGAGAGCACGCGCCGCTTGAGCGCGCTCGGACTGTTCCGTCAGGTTCGTATCACGGAGCTCGCGCATGCGGGCGGAACGCGCCACGACGTGCTGGTCACCGTCGAGGAAGCGCCGGCAACGACGATTGGCTATGGCGGCGGGCTGGAGGCGACACGCCGCCTGCGCGCCAGCGGTCCATCGGGAGAGGCCGAAGAACGGCTGGAATTCGCGCCGCGCGGCTTCTTTGACATCGGCCGCCGGAATCTCGGCGGGAGAAACCGGTCGGTCAACCTCTATACTCGCGTCAGCCTGAGGGCGCGCGACGTGCCTGACGATCCCGAGAAAGACGGCACGGGCCTTGGGTTCAGCGAGTACCGCGTGGTCGGCACGTACCGGCAGCCACGGTCGCTCTGGTGGAAGGCTGACCTGAGTCTCACCGGGGCGGTCGAGCAAGGGATTCGCTCGAGCTTCAGCTTTGCGAGGAAGGGTGTGAATGCCGAGGCGCTCAGGCGCATCACACCGGCAGTGCGTGCGAGCTTCCGTTATTCGTTCGGTACTACGAAGACGTTCGACGAACGGCTCAGCGACGAGGATCAGGCGACGATCGACCGGCTTTTTCCACGGGTACGGCTCTCCGCGATTTCGGGTGCGGTCGCGCGTGACACCCGAGACGACGTGCTGGATCCGGCGAGCGGAACCTTCGTGAGTGGCGAAGGTAGTATGGCGTCCCGCTCACTGGGAGGGCAGGTTGGTTTCCTGAAATCGTACCTGCAGGGCTTCTGGTTCCGGCGGCTGCCGGGACGTCGGCGCGTCGTGTTCGCCGCGCGGGCCGCCACGGGACTCGCCGACGGGTTTCCGCGCGATGTGCAGGGCACGATCGTCGAGGATCTACCGGCCAGCGAGCGGTTCTTTGCCGGCGGCGACACGACTATTCGGGGATTTGCGCTGGATACCGTCGGCACCGAGTCGACCATCAGCGCAACCGGTTTTCCAAAGGGCGGGAACGCCGTAGTCATCCTCAACGGTGAGCTGCGGCTTCCGGTATGGCGCGAGGTGGGGGCGGCGGTATTCGTCGACGGCGGCAACGTGTTCGAACGGGTGACCGATGTCGATTTCGGCGCACTGCGTGGGAGCGCGGGCTTCGGCGTGCGGTACCGATCGCCGATAGGACCTATCCGCGTCGACCTCGGCTTCAAAATGGACCGACGCCAAGTGGCAGGCCGCCGAGAGACCCCGATGGTCGTGCACTTCAGCATCGGGCAGGCGTTCTGATGGGATGCCGCTTCATCGCAGTCTGGTTGTGCCTGGGATTTCTGCCTCCGTCAACAGCGGCGGCAGAGATCATCGACCGTATTCTGGCGGTCGTAGAGCGGGAAATCATCACGCTGTCGGACGTCAACGGTGCGATGCGGTTCGGGCTGGTGGATATTCCGCGCGACATTGAACCAAACCAGGCGACGCTGGACCGCCTGATCGAGCGCCGGCTGACGCTGACGGAGGTCGAGCGGTACGCGCCACCGGAACCGGCCGCCGCCATGGTGGACGCCGCGGTCGAAGCGCGTCGCGCGCGATTCGCCGACTCGGCGCTGTTCGAGGCCGCGCTCGCATCATCGGGACTGACGGCGGACCAGCTCCGGCGCTATCTGCGCGACGACCTTCGGATCGAAACCTACCTGCAGCAACGGTTCGGAGCGGCGCTCCAGCCGACGGAGGCTGAGCTCATCCTCTACTACCGTGATCACCCGGCGGAGTTCACACGCGGGGCAGAGCTGCGACAGCCGTGGCACCGGCTGCACGTTCGCAACCGGTTCTTCAGCGTCGTAGGCGGTGCGCCGTACCGCATCCTCGCGTCGCGTGACGCCGATGCCGACGTGTATCGCTCGGTCGGCAGGACGATGAGGATCGGCGATCTGGCGCAGCACACGATTGGCACCAGCAGTAACCTCGCCGCCAACGTCCTGCTCGGCTTCGTCGGTGTGGACTGGGCACGCGCCAGGCTGTCGGCGGCGGGGATGTCTGGGGTCGATCTCGTGCGCGGTGTGGAAGACGACCGGGCGTACGAGTCGGGCATCTCCAACCGCATGACGGCGAACGGCCTCGTCGCGCTCCTGCGCGCGATTTTCGAAGGACAGTTTGCATCGCCGGCGCACACGTCCGACATGATCGAGATCCTCTGCGGGCAACGGTTCAACAGTGGGATTCCCGCCGGGCTGCCGCCGAATGTCCGGGCGGTGGCCCGCGTCGCCCATAAAACCGGCGAGATCTCCACCGTGACGCACGACGGCGGACTCGTGTTCCTGCCCGGTCGTCCTCCGTACGTCCTTGCGGTCCTGACGGAGATGCCCGGCGACACGAGCAACCGGTTCGAACGCATTGCGACGGTGTCAGAACGCGTGTTCGCGGGGATCGCCGACGCCGGGGCTGCGCAAACGAGTCTCCGTCCATGAACGACGTGCTCCAGCTTCCGATCGTGGATGCCGAATCGCTGCCCGACGAGTATCGGCAGCTACTGCGGCCGGCCGCGTCCAGCGCCGCCGCCGGTGGACGTTCCGTGGGGCGGCCGCGGTATTTCTACGAGATCGATTCGTGGGAGACCGCCATGCGAACCGAGCTGTCGCCACACTTCGCCTTGTGGGAGTTCGTCGACGTCGACGTGCGGGAGCCGCCGCTGATGCGGTCCTTCCCCCGCTACGTGCCCTGTGCCGTCAGCGTGTTGGTTGTGCACCTGGAGCTGTTCAGGCGCGAAGTGGGCGTGCCAGTGCGCATCGCTGCCAACGGTGGATATCGATCCCCGTCGCACGAGGGGGCCGATCCGGCGTCGCCGCACACCTGGGGCACCGCCGCCAATATCTATCGCATCGGCGACGTCGAGATGTCCGATCGGGGGGCCGTCGAACGGTATGCCGACATCGCCAGGCGGGTCCTTCCCGCCGCGTGGTGCCGGCCATTTGGCAGCGAACGTGGCCAGACGACGGATCATCTGCACATCGATGTGGGTTTCATCGTGTGCGTTCCTGGCGCTGGGCGTTAGACATCAGGCTGTAGGCTTTGGGCATTGGGCTCTAGGTATTGGGCCAATCACAAGGCAAAAACCGAACCCAAACCCAAACCCGAAAGCCCAACATATGACCGCCAGCACACGGGGGGCGAAACGGGAACGTGAGGACGAGGCGCGGCTGTCGCTGCCTGCGATCGGCCTCGAATCGAACGCGGCGCCGCGGCCCGCGCCGGGCGATCGTTGTGGGAGAACATCGAGTACGTGCGCGGCGAGCTCGACGCATGGGAGCTGCGGACAGGACGTGGCGTGCGGTTGGCCGGATTCAGCACGCATTACAATCTGTCGATCGACGTCCCGCCCACGCGACGGCTCGGTAGACTCGCGCGACTGTTGACGTACATCCTGCCGGTGCCAGTCATGCTGTTATCGGCGAATCGGGAATCCACCGGAATCGGCGTGCGCCCGCGTGCCGCGCGGATCGAGGTCACCGGCGACTTCACACCCGAACCCGGACTTCAGATTGCCACTGCCACGCTCATCGCGGGCATCGTCCAGGAAGTTGCGCGCTGGCCGTCGTGGTCTGTCGCAGAGTTTGCACGACGGGAACTGCCCGTGATCGCAGGCTTCGCGCCGATGCCGCACACCTCGAGGAAGGGCTGGCTGGCGCGGTTCGACTGCTATCCGCGCAACCCGTTCGAGTCCCCGGACACGGCCGCGTGGTTTACGTCGGGACACGATGGCCCACGCACCCTGCGTGATATCGCGCAGGCGGTCTTTCACTACTTCCGGCGTGCGATCGCCAGGGTCGCCGACCCGTTCACGCTTCGGCTGATTGCCGCCGTCACCGAGAAGCGCGCGGCCTCCCTCCTCGATTTTGCGGATCGCCCAGCCGCGTATCAGGACGTAGGAAGGTTATGCCGCTGGCGCAGCGCCTTTCCACGCCGCGCCCTGCGACGCTCGCGCTACGAGCTTTGAAGTTGGCCGGCGACGAATATGTGCCGACGGCGATGATTGGCTGGTCGGGTGTTCTCCTGCGGCGGGTGCGTGACGGGCGCCGGCAGGTAATCCCCGTCGATGCCCTGCTGGCGCATCTGGACGCCTGGGAACGGCGATCTACATGACCTGGACGCGCACGTAATCCACCGCGGCGGCCAGCGGGCGCGGGTCGCTGCCAAGCTGCACGTCAATCGGGCGTTGAGACCAGGCGAAAACCAGCCGCACCCGATTCACACCGGAACGCCACGTCTCCTCTGAAACCGGCAGCTCCGTGACTTGCCAGTCGGCCCCCACGGGCATTGTCGGCTGGGGCCGGCCGTTGACGACGAGAGTCAGTGTCTGCGGCGCCGCGCCGGGATAGCCGAATGCGTGCAGCCGCACCTGGACTTTCAAAGGCGCCGCGTGATCGAGAGGGATGCGGATCTCCGCATTTGACGACGCCCATCGAAACGTTGTCGGGCCATCCTGCTCGGCCTGATGCCAGCCATCACCCAGGAGCCACTCGTCGCCGGCGCCGACGTCAACGCGTCCGTATTGCCGGAGCGGATCGCCGAGAAACCGGTTCGCGGCGAGGAGATCGTAGTCCCCCGGAGATACCCGATTCCGCAACGCGAAGAACAGGCTGACGGGATAGGTGAACGGGTGGCCGAACCACTGGTGGAAGACGCGGGCCTGGGCGGCACCGATCTCGCCGAAAGACACCGCCTCGCCAAGGCGGAGGGCGCGGTGCTGGGCGGTGCTCATCAGCGTCAGGTTCCAGACGATCAGCACGGC
>JAIVJE010000062.1 GCA_020200195.1 Acidobacteriota bacterium
GAACATCCCCTACACGAAACATCGTCTGGACAATGGTCTGGACGTGCTGGTGCACGAGGATCACGACTGTCCGATCGTCGCGGTCAACGTCTGGTATCACGTCGGATCGAAGAACGAGACGCCCGGCCGGACCGGTTTCGCGCACCTGTTCGAGCACTTGATGTTCGAGGGATCCGAGCATCACGACCGCGGGTACTTCCATCCGCTGCAGGAAGCGGGCGCGTCGCTGAACGGCTCGACCAACGCCGATCGAACGAACTACTGGGAGGTCGTGCCGACGAATGCACTGGAGCTGGCGCTGTGGATGGAATCGGATCGGATGGGCTATCTGCTGCCGGCGCTCACCAGCGCCAAGTTCGACAACCAGCGGGAGGTTGTGCTCAACGAACGGCGGCAGAACTACGAGAACCGCCCGTACGGGCTGGCCAACATGGCGATCGTGGCGGCACTGTATGCGCCCGATCACCCCTATCATTGGCTGACGATTGGCGCGCCCGAGGACATCCGGGCAGCCCGGCTCGAGGATGTCCGCCTGTTTTTCCAGACCTACTATACGCCTCGCAACGCGTCACTCACGCTCGCGGGTGACATCCGCACAGACGACGCCGTGTCGCTGGCCGCGGAGTACTTCGGCGCGCTGCAGGGCGGGGAAGAGCCGCCGCCCGTCGCCGCGCCGCCGACGCCGCGGATCGCACGCGAGACGAGGCTCGTTCTCGAGGACCGTGTCGAGCTGCCGCGCCTCTATCTCGCGTGGCACTCCCCGGCGCTGTTTGCCGACGATGACGCGGCGCTGGACCTGGTCGCCGACGTCCTGGCGAGCGGCAAGACGTCGCGGCTGTATCGCAGCCTCGTGTACGACCAGCGGCTCGCGACGGAGGTCGCCGCATCACAGAACTCCAGGGAGATCGGCAGCTTCTTCCAAATCGTGGCGACCGCCGCGCCGGGCCGTACGCTTGCGGAACTGGAGAGCGCGATCGCGCGCGAGCTGGAGCAGCTGATCGACGCCGGTCCTACGCCGGCCGAGATGGAACGATGCGTGGCGCAGGCAGAGGTGCATTTCGTCAGCCGGCTGCAAACCGTGGGCGGTTTCGGCGGGAAGTCCGATCAGTTGAACGCGTACAACGTCTTCATCGGCAATCCCGGGTATTTCGACGAGGATCTCGCACGGTATCGCGCGCTGGGATCCGGCGATCTCCGCACCGCCGCCGCGAAATGGCTAAGTCCCGCCGAGCGTGTGGTCCTGAGCATCGTCCCGCGCGGCAAGCTCACGCTCGCGCTGCCGGGCTCAGAACCCGTGACGGTGTCGTGATGGCCGTGGATCGCTCGCAACTGCCTGCGCTCGGCCCCGAGCCGGCGTTCGCATTTCCCGGCGTCCAGCGCCGCGAGCTGGAGAATGGCGTTCGGGTCTGGACCGTCGAGCATCGCGCAGTGCCGTTGATCAGCTTTCTGGTGCTGCTGCCGGCCGGTGCGTCCGCCGATCCGGAGGCCAGGCCGGGACTCGCCGCGATGACCGGTGATCTTCTGGACGAAGGGTGCGGCGAACTGAATGCGCTCGAACTCCACGAGGCGCTAGGACGAATCGGGGCGCAGATCGACACCGAAGTCGGCTCCGACGCGACGCTTCTTGGCCTGACCACGCTCGAGCGGTTCGCCGACCGCGGGCTCGCGCTGCTGGCCGACACGGTCGTGCGCCCGAGGCTGGACCCTCAGGACTTCGATCGCATTCGAGAGTTGCGCCTGAACCGGCTCGTGCAGCTCCGCGACATGCCGCAGGCGATCGCGGACCGCGTATTCACGCAGCTCGTGTTTGCGGGACATCCGTACGGCCACCTGCCAATCGGAACCGAAGAATCGCTGCGCGCGATGCAGCTGGATGAAGTCGTCGAGTTTCACCGGCGCGCGTACCGCGCTCAGCGGGCGACGGTGATTGCTGTCGGCGACGCGACGCATGATCGTCTCGCGTCGATGGTCGAGCAGGCCTTTGCCGACTGGCGTCCTCCATCGTCCGGCCCGCCGTTCCTGGATCCTGCTACGGCGTCCGCACCTGGCACGCCCGACGTGCGGGTGGCGATCGTCCACCGTGGCGGAGCCACGCAGTCGGAGCTTCGGATCGGGCACGTCGGCCTGCCACGAAGCACACCCGACTATCACGCGCTGCTCGTCCTGAACATGATTCTCGGCGGACAGTTCGTCAGCCGAATCAACATGAACTTGCGAGAAGACAAGGGGTACACCTACGGCGCCCGCACCAGTTTCGATTTTCGGCGGGGTGCGGGGCCTTTCGTGTTCCAGGCGAGCGTGCAGTCGGAGGTTACAGCCGACGCCGTGCGTGAGACGCTTGCGGAGATTCACGCGATTCGCGCGGATCGACCGGTCACGCATGCAGAGCTCGAAGCGGGTCGGGCGGCGCTGACGCGTGGGTATCCACGGAACTTCGAGACGGCCGAGCAGGTGGGTCGATCGGCCGCGCAGCTCGCGCTCTATGGGCTTCGTGATGACTATTTCAGCACGTTTGTGCCGCGTGTCCTGGCGCTCGACGAGGTCGATCTGACGCGTGTTGCGTCGGCACATATCCATCCTGCGCGGCTCGTCACCGTCGTTGTTGGCGACCGCGAAAGAGTGAGGCCCGGCCTCGACGCGCTCGACCTCGGACGCACCGAGGAGCTCCCGGTCACCTGACGTGAAGGCGGTTCGCTTCCACCATCACGGACCCCCCGAGGTCCTGCAGTATGAAGACGTGCCGGAGCCCCGCCTGCGCGGCGGGCACGCGATCGTACGGGTCCGGGCGTGCGCGCTCAATCACCTGGACCTCTGGCAGCGGCGAGGTATTCCGCGCGTCACGATTCCGTTGCCGCACATCCCCGGGAGCGACGTGGCTGGAGAAGTCGTCGAAACAAGCGAAGGGGCCGTTGCGGTGGGCACGCGCGTGATGCTGCAACCCGGGATCAGTTGCGGGCGCTGCGCCGCGTGCCGTCAGGGCCGCGATCAGTTGTGCAACTCCTACGATGTGCTTGGCCTGCTCAGCGACGGCGGCTACGCGGAATTCGTGTCGGTCCCCGTCGAGAACCTTGTGCCCCTGCCCGATCACGTGGACGATATGGACGCGGCGGCATTTCCGCTGACGTTCCTGACGGCGGCGCACATGTTGGGACTTGCGAGCGTCGCCGCGGGGGATGTGGTGCTCGTGCTCGCCGGCGGCAGCGGTGTCGGCCAGGCGGCGATTCAGCTCGCCAGGCTGGCCGGCGCCCGGGTGTTCGCGACAGCGGCGTTGCAAAAAACGGAGCAGACCGTACGTCTCGGCGCCGAGAGGGTATTCGATCATTACGCCACCGACTTCGCGCGGGAGCTGCGCGCCGCAACCGACGGCCACGGCGCCGACATCGTCATCGAGCATGTTGGTGAAGCGACGTGGGACCGAAGCGTGCGCGCGCTTGCGCGGGGTGGCCGTCTCGTTACGTGCGGAGCTACCACCGGGGCGACCGTCAGCATCGATCTTCGCCATCTGTTTGCACGTCAGTTGACGTTGCACGGCTCGTACATGGGTGCCAAGCTGGAACTGCTGGCGGCGGCGACACATTTTTTCGAGGGCCGGTTGCGACCGGTGGTCGATCGGGTGTACCCGTTGAAGGACGCAGCAGAAGCCCATCGGCGGCTGGAAAGTCGCGAGCAGTTCGGCAAGATTGTGCTGTCGCCCGATCGGTAAACGGAGGCGCAGAGACGGCGACCGCCGGCCAGCCGGAGGAACCGCCGTCAGCGTCCTGCCGTCCAACTGACAGACTTTTGGAGAGCGTTGTAAACTGTGCCGAGCCTATGAGTTTCGCGCGGCTGAGCCTGAGTCTCGTCGGGGTTGTCGGCGTCGTCGCCGTGGCTCTCGCGGGTGCGACGATCTGGCTGCTCGTCACCCAACCGGTCACCGTAGCCGACGCGGTGGCGCAGGGAGAAGTTTCCCCCCTCGTCCGCGCGCTGGCCGGCGTGCTGTACGACGCCTTCGCCGGGATCCTGAAGTATCTGTGACGGCGGTGCGACGGTCAGAGACTGCGGGTCAGGAACCGGCACAGTGTGAATCCGGCGACCCACTTGAACGGTGTTACGGCCGTGCTGTAGTGACCGCAAGGCAACACAGCCAGCTCGTGCTCGACGCCACGACGCCGGAACTCGTCCACCAACACGCGTGACAGCCCGACCGGAAACGTCAAATCGTATTCCGCGTACACCAGCAGCACCTTCTTCCCGCGCACCCGATCCAGATACGGGAAGGGAGAGATCGGCATCCAGATCCGGCGCAGGCATTCCAGATCGATCTGCCCCTCGAGACTAGGACGCAGATGCGCGGTGGAGATCCCGTCCCAGATGACGTCGGCGAAATACGGCGAGATGTGATTCAAGGCAGCTGCCTTGACGAGCGGTTCGTGCGCGGCGATCAGCATCGACAGGCAGGAGCCGAGGCTGGTGCCAACCACGCCAATCGATTCATAGCCCCGCGAGGTCAGCCACGCGATCGCGCGCCGCCCGTCCAACACCGCCTGACGGCACACTTGCAGCGTACGGCCGATGTTCGCGCTGACGATGTAATCCGCGCGGGAAAGCTCGGGAAGTTTCCGGTCGTGATGGTAGGGAAGGCTCAGACGGAGCGCCGTGATCCCCATGCGGTTCAGCAAACGGCAGAGGGCGACGTGACCGTCATTGTCCGCGTTCCACTGCGGAAGGACCAAGACGGCGCGGCGACGTCCGCGCGGCGATGACTCGGGGAAGAACCGCGCATGAACGGTGTTGTTCGATGCGTGCGGCGTGATGACGGCGCTCGGAAACGACAGCCGGTCGCCCGTCAGCTCGTACTCCGCACAAGGCGGCAGCCCGAAGAACTCATCGCTCGACGCGAGCGCTTTCGCCGCCCATGCCTCGAGTTGACGCGGAACGTCGTCCGCATTCTCTGCAGCGTTCAACCCGAGCCAGTCGAGGCCCCAGTCGAAGGTGCCCGGCAGCTTCTCCCCGCCGAGTCCGGCCAGCCGCCGCTCCCAGCGGTGGAACATTCGCGACAGCACGCGCTACGGCCTTCCCTTATTGGCTACGGCGCACCACATGGACTGTGCGGTCACGCTCTTCAACATTCAGCTCTCGTTGAGGTGAGCACGCTTGTCGGCCGGGCAAGCAAGTTGCAAACGCTGCCGTCATGATCGAACAACCACCGAAACCGGACGTCCCTCGGCCGCCCGACGTGATCAACCACCCGATCCCGAAACCGGCCCCGCTGCCGCCCTCGGAGGGGGAGGAATTGAACGGGCCTGATATTCATCCGGTTCCGCCGCCGACCGACCCCGGGCCCGTGGTGATATAAGGTTCGGCCGCAGCGGCTACTTCCAGCAGTCGCTCGGTCTGACCCCTGCGACCGACGAGCTGGAGAGCCCGCGGCAGTCCATCCCGCCCCCGGCCGGCCGGCACCGCAATGGCCGGGTGCCCGGTGATGTTGAACAGCTGCGTCAGGCGCAGCATTGCCGCGCGCACCGGCTCAGTCGTGCCGCCTGCCTCGACGGTTGCGGCCCCCAGCGGCGGCGCTGCGACCGGCAGGGCCGGCACCAGTAGCGCGTCCCACTTCTCGAGCGCGCGGTCGACGGTCTGCGTCAACACCTCGCGTAGCCGCATCGCGCGCACGTAATCCTCGGCCAGCACGTATCGTCCCATCTCGAGACGAACGCGGACACCTGGCGAATAGCTCGCCGCCTGCCGCTCGAGGTGCGGCGCGTGATACCACGCCGCTTCCGGAAGCACGATGTGTAGGTACACGTCCGGAGTCGAATTGGCCCTGTTGATGTCGAGATCGCCCACATCGTGTCCCGCGCTTGCCAGCTGCCGGCACGCCGCGTCGAGCGCAAGCTGGACGTCCTCGTCGAGCCGATCGCAGAAGTACGCACGCGGCACGCCGAAGGACAACCGGCCACTTGCAGGCGCGATTTTCCGGACCTCCAGGCCCTTCATCGCATAAAAGAGCAGCGCTGCGTCGCTCACCGTACGCGCCATCGGGCCGATGTGATCCAGAGTGGCGCTCAGGGGAACGACCCCTGCGAGCGACAGCTCACCAACAGTTGGCT
>JAIVJE010000354.1 GCA_020200195.1 Acidobacteriota bacterium
ACCGCCATCCCGCCGGTCTGCCGCATCATGGACTTCGGGCGCTACCAGTATCAGGAGCAGAAGCGGGCGCGCGAGGCCAAGAAGCACCAGAAGATCATCGAGGTCAAGGAGATCAAGTTCCGCCCGAAAGTGGATGAACACGACTACCAGTTCAAGAAGAAGCACATCGAGCGCTTCCTCGCCGAGGGCGACAAGGTGAAAGCCACGATCTTCTTCCGCGGCCGCGAGATGGCGCATCCCGAGATCGGGCGGCGCATCCTGGAACGGCTGATCGACGACCTGGTGGACGTCGCCATCGCGGAGACCTCGCCGCGGCAGGAAGGCAATCAGATGCACACGATCCTGTCGCAGCGCGCCAGTGGTAAACGGCCGCCCCCGAAGCGGGACGCGCAGGCCGCCGCGCCGCCAAAAGAATAGACGACGCCATATCAGGGACGAAGGACAGGGATCATGCCGAAACTGAAGACGCATCGCGGCGCCGCGAAGCGGTTCAAGAAAACGGGAACGGGTAAATTCAAGCGCGGCAGCGCGTTCAAACAGCACATCCTGACCAGCAAGACGCGCAGCCGCAAGCGCAAGCTGAAAGGCTCGACGATCGTGTCCCCGGCCGATACGGCGAAGCTGCGCCGGATGATGCCGAACTAGGCCAGAGCGCCTGCGGCCCGCGCGAGGCGACCGAGTGAAGCGTGGCGAACCCGCGCCGCCGAGCGCGAGCGAGCGGCGGTGGGGCCCCGCGAGCAGCAATAAAGGACTAGAGATGCCGAGAGTGAAACGTGGAAATGTGCGTCGGGCGAAGCGCAAGAAGCTGCTCGCCCGTGCGAAGGGCTTCTATCAGACCAAGAGCAAGCTCTATCGATCCGCGAAGGAGTCGGTCGATACCGCGCTCAAGTACGCCTTCGTCGGCCGGCGCCGTAAGAAGCGCGACTTCCGGCGTTTGTGGGTCGTTCGCATCAATGCCGCCGCGCGCGAAAACGGCCTCACCTACGGACAGCTGATGGCCGGCCTCAAGGCCGTCGGTAATCCCATCGACCGGAAAAGCCTCGCGGAACTCGCCATTTCGTCGCCGGCAGCCTTCGCGCGCCTGGCCAAGGTGGCCGGCGATGCCAAGCCCGCCCCGACGAAGCGTCCGAGTACCGGCAGCGAGAAGGCCGCGCGTCCGAAGGCTCGCGCCGCCGCCGCGCGCGGCTGACAGGTTCGACGGGTTCGAGCGTTCGAACCGACATGCCTGATCCCGCCTCACAGATCGAGGACCTCCGCGCGCAGTTCGAACGGGACCTTGCGGCGGCAACCGGAGAGGCCGCGGTCCGCGGAGTGCGCGACCGCTACTTGTCGCGCAAGGGCGGGCTCCTCTCCGCGCTGTTGAAGGCGCTCGGGACGGCGCCGGCCGACGAACGGCCGCGCCTGGGCCGGCTGGCGAACGAACTCAAAGAGGACATCGAGACGCAGCTCGGCGCGCGGTTGAGCGCCGTCGAACAGTCGCGCCCACCGTCCGGCGCCGTCGACGTCACGCTGCCGGGCCGCATCCCCACGCTGGGCCACCGGCATCCGCTGACGCTCCTTCGCGAGCGCATCGAAGCGATCTTCACGCGTTTCGGGTTCCTCGTCATCGAGGGCCCCGAGCTCGAGGACGATTACCACAACTTCGAAGCGCTCAACATGCCGGCGGATCACCCTGCCCGCGACATGCAGGACACGCTGTACCTCGAGACGCCGATGCGTTCCGCCGTCGGATCGCAGGCCACGCTGTTGCGCACCCACACCTCCGGTATGCAGATTCGCTACATGGAGCAGCATCCACCGCCGGTCCGGTTGATCGCGCCGGGCCGCGTGTACCGACGCGACAGCTTCGACCTCACGCACACCCCGATGTTCACCCAGGTCGAAGGACTCGTCGTCGGCGAGGATGTGACCCTCGCGGACCTGAAGGGCACGCTGGATGCGTTCGCCCGCGAGTTGTTCGGCGCCGATCGACGCGTACGCTTCCGCCCGAGCTTCTTCCCATACACCGAGCCGAGCGCCGAGCTCGACATCAGTTGTGGCGCGTGCGCGGGTACTGGCTGCGCGACATGCAAGCGCACGGGGTGGTTGGAGATTCTCGGCAGTGGCATGGTCCATCCCGCCGTGTTCGAGGCGGTTGGCTACGATCCTGAACGCTACACGGGATTCGCCTTCGGCATGGGCATCGAGCGGGTCGCGCAGCTCAAATGGGGGGTCGAGGACATCCGATTGTTCTACGAAAACGATCTGCGCTTCCTGGAGCAGTTTCCGCTGTGAAGATCGTCCACGACTAGCTCCGGGAGTTCGTGGCGGTGCCGGACGATCCCGAGCGCGTGGCCACCGATATCTCGCTGCGGGGATTCGAAGTCGCGTCGGTCGAACACGGCCGCCCGGCGGTCATCGACTTCGAGATTACGGCCAATCGCCCCGACTGTCTCAGCCACCTCGGGCTTGCGCGCGAAGCCAGCGCGATCTGGCGTCTTCCGCTGCGCTTGCCCGATGTCGCGATCCCCGCAGCCGGCGCCGCGCCGCCTCTTGAGGTCGATGTCGAGGATCGGGAGCTCTGCCCGCGGTACTGCGCGCAGATGTTCGAGGTGTCTGTGCAGCCGTCACCGGAGTGGCTCCGCACGCGTCTTGAAGCAGCGGGCGTACGGCCGATCAACAACGTGGTCGATGTCACCAATTACGTGCTGCTCGAGCTCGGGCAGCCGATGCATGCGTTCGACTACGCGAAGTTGACCGGCCGGCGGATCATCGTCCGCCGCGCGCGGCCCGGAGAACGGCTCCGCACCCTCGACGGGTTCGATCGTCAACTGGATCCCGACATGTTGGTGATCGCGGACGGGGAACGGCCGACGGCGATCGGCGGCGTGATGGGTGGCCAGGACTCCGAGATCGACCGTTCGACGACGGTGATTGTTCTCGAGAGCGCCACTTTCCAGGCTGTCTCGGTTCGGCGAACGAGCAAGCGTCTGGGTCTGAAAACGGAAGCGTCGATCCGATTCGAGCGCGGCGCCGACATCGCCGCACCGCTGGTGGGCATCGCGCGGGCGGCGGCGTTGCTGGCCCAGATAGGCGCCGGACGGCCGCTCGGCGAGGTGATCGATCGCTACTCCGCACCGCAACGACCCAGGGCCATCGTCTTGCGCGGCGCACGCATCGCGCGCGTGCTCGGTCAGGACGTGCCGGCCGGTGAAGTGCCCGGGCTGCTCGAGCCGCTCGGATTCCAGGTCCAGGCAACAGCGGCCGGTGACGCGGCGTGGGCGGTCACCGTGCCGTCGTTCCGCGTGGACGTGGCGCGTGAAATTGATCTGATCGAAGAAGTTGGACGCCACTACGGATTCGATCGGCTGCCGGTGACGTTCCCGGCGCTCTCGGCGGCGCAGCCGCCGCCGGACCCCGCAATCGCGCGTGAGCGGCTGGTGCGCCAGGTATTGACGGCGGCGGGGTTCTCTGAGGCCATGACGTTCGCCTTCATCGAGCGGCAGGCGGCGCTCCCGTTCTGTGACCTCGGAGAGACGCCCGCTGCGATTGCCAACCCGCTGTCAGAAAAGTTCGCCGTGCTGCGCCCGTCGCTGCTGCCCGGGCTCGTCGATGCGTGCGCCCACAACCGGCGCCGCGCGCGAAAGGATATCCGGTTGTTCGAGACCGGAAGCCGCTTCACCTCCGCCGGGGAAACGCGCAGCGCGGCGTTCGCGTGGTGCGGCGCTGCCGCAGATCCGCACTGGTCGAGCGCGCCTCGGACCGTCGATTTCTTTGACGTCAAAGGCGCCGTCGAACAGTTCTGCGCAGCATTCGGCATCTCTGCCGGGTTCGCAACCGCCGACCGGCCCTGGCTGATGGCTGGCCGGGCCGCGGCCGTCACGGCACAGCCGGGCGGCGAGGTGATGCACCTCGGCGTCTTTGGGCAGCTCCTTCAGGCCATTGCCGAGGCCAGGGGTTTCCCTCGCGGCGAAGAGATGTATGTGGCGGAAATCGACCTGGACGTTGTCGCGCGCCTCGCCGCCGATGATGCGCTCCGTGTCGAGTCGCTGCCCCGCTTCCCGTCCATCGTCCGGGACATCGCCATCGTCATCGACGAAGTCTTGCCTGCCGCCGCCGTTCGTGGCACTATCCGTTCGGCGGCGCCCGAAACGCTCGTATCGATCGCCGAGTTCGATCGGTATAAGGGTAAAGGGGTACCGGAGGGACGCGTCAGCCTGGCGCTGCGGCTCACGTTCCGCGCGACGGACCGGACGCTCACGGACGAAGACGCCGAAGTTGCCACGGACGGGATTGTGAAGGCCCTCGCGGCGGCGCACGCCGCGGAGCGGCGATAGGACCGGGGGTCACCACGACACCGTCCATCATCGCCACGAAGGAGATACGTTGGCTAAAGCGGTTGCTGCACGCGAGATCGATCTGGAGCCGATCGATCGCCTCGAAGAGAAAGTGAAACTACTCGTCGGCATGATCGACCGCCTGCGGGCGGACAACGCGAAGGCTTCCGACGACAACGCGCGCCTCACGCGAGAGCTCGAAGCGGCGCGGACCAAGTCCTCGGATGAAAACGTCCGGCTCGCACGGGAACTCGAGGCGGCGCGGAACAAGGCCTCGGACGAAAATGTCCGACTGGCGCGCGAGCTCGAGGCTGCGCGCGCCCGGCTCGCGGACGCCGAAGGCACGGCCGCCGAGATGACCGTCCTCCGCGAGGAGCGGCACCTCATCCGGTCGCGCGTCGATGACATGCTCAAGCAGATCGATTCCTTGAAGCTATAGGTCCTACAGGATGGAACCGTCCCGCGTCGTCCAAGTCGAGATCCACGGGCAGCGGTATCCAATCCGCAGCGGCCTCGACGCCGCGTACGTGGCGGAGCTCGCGGCGTACGTGCACGAGAAGATGCGCGCGGCCGCGCGGGAGTCTCCGGCGGGGGACACGCTGAAGATCGCGGTACTGGCGGCGTTGAACATCGCGGACGAGTATTTCCGCGCGTCCGACGAGGTGCGTCACGGGCACGACACGCTGGCGCACCGCGCCGGGCAGCTCGAACGCATGCTCGACCTCGCGCTGGGCCTCGATCAGCCGCAAGCCGCCGCCCGCTAACCTACCCCTTGCCGAACTCGGCGGTTCATTCTAAGATCGCTGGGGAGTTCGAGTTCCCTGCTTTGCGCGTGATGGTTCGGAGGCTCGTTTGAGCCAACGTTTTACCCGAAGAGAATCGCGACGCTGCGTGTTGTGCATGCCTCTGCTAGAGGAAGCCTGAAGCGCGGCTTGTACAGCGGTTCCACCTGCTTACGCAGGTTCATCCGACCTCCCCACACGGCAAAGCGGGGCCCTTTCTTTTCTCCCTCACGACCACGAGCTGACACTCCCGCCCCGGCGCGGAGCCTGGCACCGCCAGGCGGGATTCGCCATCGCGACGGGGAACATGCATGAGCCTACCGGCCGTCTACCTGATCAATGCCGCCATCACCGCTGTCATCGTCGTAGGCGCGCTCGTCTGGTGGGTCGCAAGCCGCAGGCGCGTCGCCGACGCGACCATCGGGCAGGCACGCACTGAGTGTGAGCACATGCTCCAGCAGGCGACGCGGGAGATCGAGAACCTGCGCAAGGAAGCGGCGCTCGAAGCGCGGGAGAAAGCACACGATCTCGCGGCGGAGGCCGAGCGTCAGCTTCGCCAACGGCGCCAGGAGGTCTCCGCACTCGAACAGGTGCTCGCGGAAAAAACACGCGCCCTCACCGACCGGCTGGCGACGTCGGATCGGATCGAGCAGGAGCTCCGCGGCCGCGAAAAGGTGATCGCTCAACAGGAGCAGAGCGCCTCCGGCGCCCTTGCGCGCACCGAACAGCTGGTGGCCGAGCGCCAACGCGAGCTCCAGCGCGTCGCGGGCCTGAGCGCGGACGAGGCGCGCGATATTCTTCTCAAGCAGCTCGAGGGAGACGCGCGTCGGGAAGCCGCAAACCTGGTCAAGCGGCTGGAAACCGAGGCGCGTGAAACCGCAGCCCAGCGGGCGCAGCAAATCATCACCGACGCCATCCAGCGCAGCGCGGCCGAGCACGCCATCGAGGCGACCGTGTCGGTTGTCGACCTGCCCAGTGAAATGGAAGACACCGTCCGCCGCGACGGTGAAGCCGCGGCGTTCGAGCTCGGGCTCTATGACCTGCACCCGGAAATCCTGCGGCTGATGGGCCGGCTGAAGTTCCGCACCAGCTACGGGCAGAACGTCCTCAATCACTCGAAGGAAGTCGCGTTCCTGGCCGGCATCATGGCGAAGGAGATCGGCCTCAACGGCCACGTCGCCGCACGCGCCGCCTTCCTGCACGACATCGGCAAGGCGATCGACCGCGACCTGCAGGGGACCCATCTCGAACTGGGCCTCGACTTCCTCCGGAAGCACGGCGAAAGCGAGCCGGTGCTGCAGGCGGTCGCAGCGCATCACATGGATATCGACTGGCCGTCCCTCGAGGCGATGATCGTGCAGGCGGCCGACGCCATCTCGGCGGCGAGGCCGGGCGCACGGCGCGAGATCCTCGAGTCCTACGTCAAGCGTCTGGAAAAGCTCGAAGGGATTGCCGATTCCTTCGAAGGCGTCTCGAAGGCGTTCGCCCTGCAGGCTGGCCGCGAGATCCGGATCGTCGTCGAGAGCGAGCGCATTACCGACGAAGCCATGGTCTGGCTCTCGAAAGACATCGCGCGCCGCATCGAGAACGAGCTGGAGTACCCGGGCCAGATCAAGGTGACCGTCATCAGAGAGACGCGGGCCGTTGAGTACGCCCGATAGCGGCGCCCCGACCCTCGTTTCAGATCTTGGCGAACGCGGCGTCATCGAGCGCATTCGCCGACGGCTTCCGCAGCCTCCCCCGCACCTGCTCGTGGGCGTCGGCGACGATGCGGCGGTGGTGGAGCCGGAGCGGGGCGCGGTCGAACTGCTGACGACCGACGCACTCGTTGAAGGCATCCATTTCGACAGGCGTTTCTCGTCGAGCGCCGACGTCGGCTACAAGGCGCTGGCCGTCAACGCCAGCGACATCGCAGCGATGGGCGGCACGCCGCGCCTTGCCCTCCTCTCGTTGATGCTCCCCGAAGGGTTTCCCCTGCGCGACCTCGACGGTCTGCTCGACGGTCTGCTGGCAATGGCGGCCTCCAGTGGGATTGCGCTCGCGGGGGGCAATATCACGCGGTCGCCCGGGCCACTCATCGCTGACGTCACGCTCACGGGGTGGTGCAGGCGCCGCAAGGTGCTCACGCGCAATGGGGGGCGCCCCGGTGACGCGCTGTACGTGACGGGCACGATCGGCGCCGCTGCGGCGGGCCTTGGATGGCTTCGTGTGCACGCAGGTACCAACACGAGACCGCCGGCCGGCGCGTGGCCACCACCCGATTTCACGCCGGAGGACGACGCGCTGACCGAGTGCGTCAGGCGTCATCAGCGGCCCGAGGCCCGCTTGAGGGTGGGCGCGCTGCTCGGCCGAACACGGGCGGCACGCGCCTGCATGGACCTGAGCGACGGGCTCGCGGATGCGGTCGCGCAAGTCGCCGAGGCGAGTGGAACCGGCGCCCGGATCGACGCTGACACGCTGCCGGTTCATGAGGGCGCGCGCCGCTGGTTCGACTCGCGCCGCGAGGATCCGATAGGAGCCGCAGTCGCCGGTGGGGATGATTACGAGCTGCTGTTTGCCGTCTCGCCCCGCATGCGCGGGCGGCTCAAGAGTGTGATCCGCGAAGCGCGCGTCCCGGTGACCTGCATCGGCGCACTCACCGCGGAGGTTGGTGTCGCACTGGTCAGGAACGGCCGGCCCGAGCCGCTGCCCCGCGGATTCGTCCATTTCTGACAGCGGCATGCTGCAGCGATTCCCCCGCGCGCGCCGGTGGCTGGAGCAGCTCCTTCACACGCACGACACCCCCCATCGCACGGCCGCGGCGTTCGCCGTCGGCGTTTTTTTTGGGTTCTCCCCGATGCTGGGCCTGCACACAATTCTCGGCGTAGCCGCCGCGTTCGCGCTGAACCTCAACCGCGTCGCGGTGCTGCTCGGCATCTACTCCAACCTGCCCTGGATCCTCCCCGCCTATTACACCGTGGCAACGATGGCCGGCGCCGCCATCCTGCGAGTCGACCTGCCGCCGGGACTGCTCGACCAGCTGGGGACCGCCGTGCGCGACGGATCGTGGCGCGGACTGGCCCGCGTGGCGCGCGGGCTACGCCCGCTCATCTGGGCCTATACCCTCGGTTCGACGCTGGGGGCCGCCGCGCTCGCATTGGTCGCCTACCGGCTGTCCCTCACGATGATCCTCGCCCACCGGAGGCATCAGCGGCACGGGACACAAACTATGGGGAAATAGGTAGTTAGGCCCTCTTGCTAGGACGCCGCAGCCCGGTTCCCCGATCCTCGGAGCGCTTTGACGCCCTCCCCCCGGACCGTTATAGTGGAGGTGACTCTCCCCAGCGGCCGGTGCTGACCTATGCTGATTTCGCGCTCGACCGGACGCAAAATCGTGGCGACGGGGATCGCCGCCGTAGGCTTCGCCTTTCTCTATGAGGTGACGACCCTCGACTCGCGCTACGCGGCCCGCCTGGCCGAGCGCCGAGAGGCGGCAGCCACGCCTGCCGCGGGGACCCGGCTCCGCTTCACCGCGACTGCTTACTGCAAGGGGACGACGACTGCGTCGGGAGTCAACGTGAGGACAGGCATTGCGGCGGCCGATCCGGACCTGCTTCCGGTCGGTTCGGTCATTCAGGTGGACAAGCTGGGCGAGCGTTACAACGGGATCTATACCGTCATGGACACCGGCCCCAAGGTGCAGGGTCGCCACATCGACATCTACATGTGGAGCTGTCATGACGCGCTTGCGCTCGGCAGGCGCGCCATGCACGTGACGGTGTTGCGACTGGGCTGGAACCCCCGGGCGAGCTCGCCAGGCCTCGTCGAGCGCCTGTTCTGGCAGCGTGAAACGCAGCAGCCCGCCGTGCCGGCCTCGCCGCTGCCGCTCCCGGCGCGCCCGCTCGCGGAACCCGCGGCGATCCCCATCCCGAAGTAGACCGATCCCCGCTCCTACGCGGTCGCTCGCTCCTGATCCTTGTATTGCAGCTGATACAGCTTGTAGTAGATGCCCCGCGCTGCGAGCAGCTCCTGGTGGGTCCCGGACTCGCGAAGCTGTCCCTTGTGCAGCACCAGGATCTTGTCCATGTCCTGGATCGTCGATAGCCGGTGCGCGATGGCGATGGTGGTCCGGCCCTGCATGAGAACGTGTAGCGCGTCCCGAATGAGCAGCTCCGTGTCGGTGTCGACGCTGGAGGTCGCCTCGTCCAGAACGAGAACGCGCGGATCGAACGCCAGCGCGCGGGCAAACGACAGGAGCTGTTTCTGCCCGACCGAGAGCGTCGCTCCGCGCTCTGCCACGGGATGGCCGTAGCCGCCGGGAAGCGCCGATACGAACGCGTCCGCGTGCACGGCGGCCGCCGCACGGCGCATCGCATCGTCTGAGATTGCGGCGTTGCCGAGCCGCACGTTTGACGCGATCGTACCGGAGAACAGGTGCACGTCCTGCAGGACGAGGCTGAAGAGGCCTCGCAGCGCTGTCGGATCCATGTCGCGGACGTCGACGCCATCGATCAGAATCCGCCCGCGGCGCACGTCGTAGAAGCGCAACAACAAGTTGATCAGAGTAGACTTCCCCGCTCCCGTCGCGCCGACCACGCCGATCCGCTGGCCCGGTTTCACCTCGAAAGACACATCACGCAGGACATAGTGAGGTTCGTCGTAGGCGAACCACACGTGATCGAACACGATGTGCCCCGACCCGCCGGGTAGTGTGGGCGTGACGGCTGGTGCGCCGATGGTCGCCGATGTGTCGAGCAGCTTGAAGATCCGTTCGGACGAGGCCATCGCCGCCTGCAGGACGTTGAACTTCTCGGACATGTCACTGATCGGGCGAAAGAAGCGCTGCGAGTACTGCAGAAACGCAACCAGCGACCCCAGCGTCATCGTCCCCTGCATCGTCCAGCCGCCGCCGAACCAGATGATGAGCGCGGACGCCAACGCGCCAATCACCTCGATCGCCGGATAGAAGACCGCGTAGTAGAAGATCGACTCGACGTTGGCGTTCCGGTGCGTCCGGTTGATCTCCGCAAAACGCGCGAAGCTGCGGCGTTCACGCCGGAACAGCTGCACCGTCGGCATACCGGTGAGGTGCTCCTGGAGGAAGGCGTTGATGCGTGCAATCCACATGCGTACGGTGCGATACGATTCGCGCACGTTGCGCCGGAACCACTGCGTGACGATCACGATCAGCGGGAGTACCGAGAAGGCGACCAGGGCGAGCCGCCAGTCCATCACCACCAGCACGATCATGATCCCCGCGAGGGTGAAGACGTCGCCGAAGATGGACACCACTCCGGCTGTGAACAGATCGTTCAGGACGTCGACGTCGCTCGTGACCCGCGTCATCAGTCGCCCGACGGGATTGCGATCGTAGAACCGCAGGTCGAGACGCTGCAGGTGGCGGTAGATCTCCATCCGCATGTCGAACATGATCCGCTGGCCGGTCATCTGCAGCGTCCACGTCTGCACGTATTCGAGGATGAACGAGCCTACGAGGATGGCGAGAAACGCCAGCGCGACGCCGTCGAGTCCGCGCAGATCGCCGGTCGCGATGTATCGATCGATCGCGATCTTCATCAACCAGGGCAGCGCGAGCTGCAGCACCGATGCGGCGATGATCGCACCGAGCGCGACCGCCACCTGCCGTCGGTACGGCCGGAGATACGTCAGCAGCCGCCGCATCAGACGCGCGTCGTAAGCCTTACCGAGGATTTCTTCGTCGTGAATCGAAGACATGTCGCTATCAGCTCTCAGCTCTCAGCTCTCAGCGATCAGCTATGCCTTGGCCAGCTCCTCTTCGAGCAACTGCTTCTGGTGGAGCTCCGCGTAAACGCCGCCGCGCGCCACGAGCTCCGCGTGGGTGCCGCGTTCGATGATGCGCCCGCCAT
>JAIVJE010000063.1 GCA_020200195.1 Acidobacteriota bacterium
TTGGTGGAACTGTACCAACGGATAGGCACGTCAGCGCGAGGCGCGCACAGCTACGATACCGTTGCCGCGCAGAACACGGGCCGACGGGTGCGCAGTGAATTGACTAGTTGATGCTGGAGGAACGAGGCGGCGCGAAACGTCGGTCGTGCGCTAGCCGATCTCGCGCAGCATTCCGGGCGTGATGAACCATCGCAGCTGCCCGATGCCTTTGGGCGGGAGCACTTCGAAGTCGATCCGGCAGACCGCGCCTTTCTTGAACTCGATCGGAGTACGCGCGCCGATCAGGCGTCCTGCCAGCTCGCCGAGATTGGGTTCGTGACCGACCAGCGCGAGGCGCCCTTTCCGCATGTGTTTGCCGAGTTCCTGGATGACCGCAGCCGGGGTCCCGGCGGGCGCCAGCGCGTCAGCGGTCGTGACGGGTGGTTTTGATTTCATGCATTCGGAGAGCACGTCAGCTGTCTGTCTCGTCCGAAGCAGCGGGCTCGCGATAATCTGATCGAAGACGACCTCGAGCTTGTCGAGCGCCTTCGCCTCTTTCTTGAGCCGCGCAATCCCACGACTCGTCAGCGGCCGCTTCGAGTCGTCTGGGTATTCCTCGCCGCGTGCGGCGGCTATTCCGTGCCTGATCAGATAGACCTCGTACGTGGCCATCGCCTAGACGCGGCCTCCGGCCGCACGCGCACGCCGCTGGGGCAGGGTCATCTTCAGCGGCCGCCGCGCCCGTCGCGGTGGATGGACCAGTTGGGCGACGACCGTGGACCGACAGGCGGCACAGAGTTCGACGAGTGCGGGGACCATCGCCACGTAGCGCGCATGCAGATGTCGGCACTCTCCTTCCAGCGTCCGCGCGATCGTTTCGTATCCCTCGCGCGAGCTACCCCTGCGCTTCGAGGGCGCCGCCTGCACGGCGGCGACGTGCGACTGCAGAACCTGGAGATCGTGCAGCCGTCCGAGGGTGTCTTGCGCGCGCTTGATCGTTCGGACCAGCGGAGTGGCGGCCGGCACTCGGCTTTCCGCCGCGATTTCGAGCACGTATCGCAGCTTCTTCGCAGCAATGCGGACGATGTGGAGCCGGTCAGGGGCGTACATGTGGCCAGCCGCCCCGATCGCCGCGGAGAGCCGCTTGGCGCGCCTGAGCAGCCGTGCCGCCAGCACCTCCCGCCACTTCTCGGACACGGTCTGCTGCAGGGCGTTCGCGACCGAGCCGAGGCGCCTGTTCAACTTCGTGGCGTTCACCTCCTCGAGCCGCTCGAGCATCTTTTCCCGCCGCGCGTCCCGTTCGGAGATGACATGCCCGCGGACGTCTTCGAGCGCGTTCCGCGGCATGCCAGCCCGGCGGGCCAAATCATCCAGAATCTTGAGCGTCACGTCCAACTCGCGGACTGTGCCCAGCGCCCGGGTCAGCCGCCGGATTTTCCGGCGCGCCTTCCCCGCCTTGCTCCCCTTGAGGTCGGCCGCCAGAACGGGGACGGTCTCTCGCAACCGCCGCGATGCGACCCGCGCCTGGTGGACTCCGTTGAAATCTCCCGCGACGGCGGACGGCAGGTGCCTGCTCAGCGCGCGCACACGGCGTTGTAACAACGCGGTCGTGCCGCGGAGCCTCGGACTGTTCATGGTAGGATGGCGCCGACTCACCGGAAAGGCTCAGTATACATGGAACGTACCATGACCGTCCCGCACGGCTGAGCTGCTGTTCTCCCCAGGCATGCGCATCGCCGCCATCGATATCGGGACCAATTCCATCCACATGATCGTGGTGAAAGTGCGTCCAGACCTGTCTTTCGAGGTGATCGACCGCGAAAAGGACATGGTGCGGCTGGGCGCCGGTGGCCTCGACGGCCGGAGCCTTACGCCGACCGCCCTGGCGGCGGCCCTCCAGACGCTGACGAAATTCAAGCGGTTGGCGGACTCTCATAAAGTCGACGAGATCGTCGCTTCCGCCACCAGCGCCACGCGCGAGGCGAAGAACGGCGGCGATTTCATCGCGGAAGTCGATCGCCAGACCGGCATCCGTATCCGGGTGATCTCGGGGACCGAAGAGGCCCGGCTCATCCATCTGGCGGCCGGGTATGGTGTCGATGTCGGCGGCAATACCGCCGTGGCGGTTGATATCGGCGGCGGCAGCGTCGAAATCACGCTGGGGACCGCCACGCAGCTCACTCTCGGCCGCAGCTTCAAAGTCGGGGTCATCCGTCTGACGGAGCGGTTCGTCACGAGCGACCCCCTGAGCAGCCGCGACGAACGGCGGCTGGTCAAGCACCTCAATTGTGGCCGGCTCGGTGCTGTTCGACACGATCCTCCGGAGGCTGGGCGCCGACGAGTTCACGCTGTGCGATCTGGCACTCCGCGAAGGACTGGTGCTCGATTACATCCACCGCAACAGCGCACGCATCCGGAGAGTGGAGCGTTACCCCGACGTTCGGCGCCGCAGCGTCGTCGAACTGGGTGAGCGGTGCGGTTACTGGTCGGAGCACGCGCACCAGGTCGCGCGGCTGGCCCTGGCCATTTTCGATCAGACGCGCAGCGTACATGGACTTACCGACCGGGAGCGGGAGTGGCTGGAGTACGGCGCGTTGTTGCACGATGTCGGCGTACACATCAGCTACGAGCGGCACCACCGTCATTCGTACTATCTGATCAAGAATGGTGATCTGCGCGGTTTCGATCCGCAGGAAATTGAGGTCATCGCCCTGCTCGCGCGGTACCATCGGCAGACCTCCCCGAAGAAGTCACACGACGGGTACGGCGATCTCGGTGGCAGCCTGAGGCGCACCGTCAAGGCGCTGTCGGCGATGGTCCGGCTCGCCGAGGGGCTGGATCGCAGCCACGCGCAGTCGCTCGCTGGCATCGACCTGTATCCGCGAGGGGACGATTACCTGGCGCGGTTGCGCGCGACGGGCGATGCCGAGCTGGAGCTCTGGGCCGCGCTCCGCCACGTCGCGCCGCTCGAAGCGATGCTGGGCAAGCCGGTACGGTTCGAAGTGGCGGGCAGCGATTACAAGGAACGACCGATTCATGCTGAACAACCTGACCACGCCGCACGAGTACCCGGGAAAGTTGTTCGTGGTCGAAGGCATCGACGGATCCGGAAAAACGACCCAGCTGGCCCTGCTGGCGAAGTGGCTTAGCGCGGCGGGCCACCCCGTCTTCGTCACGGAATGGAATTCGTCCGCCCTGGTCAAGGCGGCCACCAAGACGGGCAAGAAGAAGAATTCGCTCACGCCGATGACGTTCAGCTTGCTGCACGCCACGGATTTCGCCGACCGGTTGTTGTACAACATCATCCCGCCCCTCAAAGCGGGCATGATCGTATTGGCCGACCGGTACACGTAAGAGCTTCAAGATCTTCCAGGGCAAAGTGCTCGACGAATACGATCGGCTGGTCGAGGAGTTCGGGCTGAGCGTGGTCAACGCCACCGGAAGCATCACGGATCAGCAGCGTACGTTCCGCAAGCTGGTTTCGCAGCACCTGGAGATCGAGGATGAGTACGAGCCGCTCGTCGAGCTTGGCTGAAGACGGGGCCGCCGGTGTCCGGCCGGGGGCTTACTACGGGAACGGCATTCCATACCTGCCGATCGACGGCTATCCGGGAAAGATCATCGCGATCGAAGGGACCGACGGGGTCGGCCGGTCGACGCAGATCAGCCTGCTGCGGGAATGGCTGGAAGTCCAGGGTTACGGCGTCATCGAAACCGGTTGGACCCGGTCGGAACTGATGCAGCCGACAATCGACCTGGCCAAAGGCAGCAATACGCTGAACAAGCTGACGTTCGTGCTGCTGTATGCGACCGATTTCGCGGATCGGCTCGAGAAGGAGATCATCCCCGCGCTCAAGGCCGGCTTCATCGTCCTGTCGGACCGGTACATCTTCACCGCCATGGCTCGCGCCGGGGTCCGGGGGGTCGACCGGACGTGGGTGCGCAGCCTCTACGGCTTTGCCATCGCGCCGCATCAGGTGTTCTATCTGAAGATCGACGAGAAAACGCTCATCCGCCGTGTGCTGCAGTCGCGCGGCATGGACTACTGGGAATCCGGCATGGACATGAAGCTCGCCGACGACATCTACGAGAGCTTCCGGGCGTACCAGAGAGCGCTGCTCAAGGAGTACACCTCGATGGCCGACGAGTTCGGCTTCCGGGTGCTCGATGCCCGGCGGAAGGTGGAGATCATCCAGGACGAACTCCGGCGCCAGATCGGCGCCTTTCTGGCGGAGAACGACACCAGCGCGGGGAAAGAGGCCGAATGACGGTGCTGTTTACGCGAATTTTACATCGCGGAAACTAGCCGGAAATCGCCGCCGCCTATTCTGATCGGACGGCATGAGCCCCGTGCAGACGCCTCCTCCGTCCCTCAAGATCTCGACCGTCCCCCGCGATGCACGCGCCGAACATCCGGTCGGCATCGAAGTGGAACACCTGAACTTCTACTACGGCGAGAAACGGGCGCTCGAGGACATCTCGCTGCGGATCCAGTCGCACCTGGTCACCGCCTTTATCGGTCCGTCGGGGTGCGGGAAGAGCACGTTCCTGCGCACGCTGAACCGGATGAACGACATCATCGCCGGCTCACGCGCCGAGGGCAAAGTGCTCATCGAAGGGCGCGACGTGTACGCGCCCGGCACCGACGTGGTGGCGCTCCGGCGCCGTGTCGGGATGGTGTTTCAGAAGTCCAATCCGTTTCCGAAATCGATTTTCGAGAACGTCGCATACGGCCTGCGCATCAACGGCCTCGCCGGAAGCCGTTCGGAGCTGCACGCGCGGGTGGAAGAAAGTCTGCAATCGGCTGCGATCTGGGACGAGGTCAAGGATCGGCTCCACGATTCCGCGCTCGCGCTGTCCGGCGGGCAGCAGCAGCGGCTGTGCATCGCGCGCGCGCTGGCGATCCGGCCGGAAATCCTGCTGATGGACGAGCCCGCGTCGGCGCTCGATCCGATCGCGACGCAGCGCATCGAGGAGCTGATCTACCAGTTGAAGGCGCAGTATACGATCGTGATTGTGACCCACAACATGCAGCAGGCGGCGCGCGTCTCGGATCACACGGCGTTCTTCTGGCTCGGACGGCTGGTCGAGTACGGGCCTACGGACCGGATCTTCACGAATCCGGCTGAGAAGCTCACGGAAGACTACGTGACCGGGAGGTTCGGCTGATGACGGACCGGGTCGTCCGGCATTTTCAGGAAGAACTCGAGCAGCTGAAGGCGCGGCTCCTCGAGATGGGCGGGCTCGCCGAGGACCGCGTGCGGTCGGCCGTTCGCGGGCTCGTCGAACGGGACGAGGCGCTTGTGGATCGGGTGCTCGGTGGCGACGGCCCGATCAATCACCTGCACATCGAGATCGACAGCCGCTGTTTCAAACTGCTTGCGCTGCACCAGCCGATGGCGGTGGATCTGCGCGCGATCGTCTCGGCGGTCAAGATCAACACCGACCTGGAGCGCGTCGGCGATCTCGCGGTCAACATTGTCGAGGCCGCGCGCCGGTACATGCGCCATCCGCCGGTCAAGGAGTTGATCGACATCCCACGCATGGCCGAGATTGCGCAGTCGATGCTGCGCGACGCGCTCGATGCGTACGTGCGGCGCGACATCGCGCTCGCCCATATGGTGCTCAACGAAGACGATGACCTCGATTCGTTGAAGACACAGGTCTTTCGCGACCTGCTCACATACATGCTCCAGGATCCGTCCACGATTGAGCCTTCCCTGGACCTGATTCTGATCTCCAGGCACCTCGAGCGCATCGGCGACCACGCCACCAACATCGCCGAGGACGTCATTTTCATGGTCTCCGCGCGTGACGTGCGCCACCACGCACAGGAAATGACAGAGTAGCGTCGCTACGGTCGGTTCCGCACAATCGGTTCCGCACGCGGAACCACCCGTGCGGCACCATCCGTGCGGAACCACCCGTGCGGAACCATCCCGGATTGATACAATGAATAGGTTTGGCGCACCCTGAACGTCTGTGTGTAGGCTGCCGCCGGCCGGCCGAGGCGGCCTGGGCGCCGTTCTGCAGCGAGCGCTGCCAGCTCGTGGACCTGGGCCGCTGGCTGGCGGAAGACTATCGGATTGCGTCCACACCCCCGCCGGACACGGCGGCGCCCGATCACGAACCTCAAGACGACGAATAGGCGCGCAGATCACACATGGCCGACACGCTAACCATCACCGACAACCGCACGGGCCGGCAGTACGAGCTTCCGATTCAGGACGGCACGATCAGGGCGATGGACTTGCGTCAGATCAAGGTCGTGCCGGACGAGTTCGGCATGATGACGTATGACCCGGCGTTCATGAACACCGCGGCGTGCCGGAGCGCGATCACGTATATCGACGGCGACAAGGGGATCCTGATGTACCGCGGATACCCCATCGAGGAGCTCGCTGAACACAGCGACTTCCTCGAAACCGCGTTTCTGATCCTCTTCGGCGAGCTGCCGAACCCCGCGCAGCTCGATGGCTGGACGCGGGAGGTGACGCTGCACACGATGCTGCACGAGAACATCAAGAAGTTCCTGGAGGGGTTCCGGTACGACGCGCACCCGATGGGCATGTTCCTCAGCGCCGTAGGGGCGCTGTCGACTTTCTACCCCGACGCCAAGAACATCTTCGATGTCAGCTCCCGGCGCCTGCAGACCGTCCGACTGATCGCCAAAGTCCCGAGCCTGGCCGCGTATGCGTATCGCCACACAATTGGGCGCCCGTACGTGCTGCCGGACAACGAGCTGAGCTTTTCGGGCAACTTCCTGAACATGCTGTTCAAGATGACCGAGCCTCGGTACAATCCGCATCCGGTCCTCGAGCGTGCGCTCGACGTGTTGTTCATCCTGCACGCCGATCACGAACAGAATTGCAGCACGCACGCGATGCGCGGGATCGGCAGCTCGCACGTGGACCCGTACTCGGCGCTTGCCGGCGCGGCCGCCGCGCTGTACGGGCCGTTGCACGGTGGCGCCAACGAGGCGGTGCTGCGCATGCTGACGGAGATCGGCTCCATCCAGAATGTGCCCGGCTTCATCAAGCGCGTCAAGAACGGCGAAGGACGCCTGATGGGGTTCGGCCATCGCGTCTACAAGTCCTACGACCCGCGCGCAAAGATCATCAAGCGCATCGCGGACCTCGTCTTCGAGGTGACCGGCAAGAACCCGCTGCTCGAAATCGCGCTGGAGCTCGAGCGCATCGCGCTCGAGGACGACTACTTCGTGTCGCGGAAGCTGTATCCAAACGTCGACTTCTACTCGGGCCTGATCTACCAGGCGATGGGTTTCCCCGTGGATATGTTTGCGGTCCTGTTTGCCATTCCGCGTACCGCCGGCTGGATCGCGCAGTGGGAGGAGATGCTCACCGACTCCGAGCAGAAGATCGCGCGGCCGCGGCAGGTGTACATCGGCTCGCCGCGACGGGCCTACGTGTCGCGCGATAAGCGCAAGTGAGCTGGAGACAGGCCGTCAGCCCAATTCCCGCAGGATCTCCTCTTCGCTGAGCACACAGTTGGAGCCCTTCGCCTTCGCGAAGATTCGCTCGACCAGGTCATCGGTGACCGCCAGCCCCCGTTTTTCGAGCCAGAACACCACGTTCGACTTGCCTGACATGGGCCCGACCTCGATCTGCTGCTCTCGACCGACCATGGTCGCCGGCACTCCCGAATACACGGCATCGACCAGCGCGAGGTCCTGCTTGCGGAACGCCTTGATGACGGCGGCTGCATGGACGCCGGTGGCGGTGCGAAACGCGTCCCGGCCGACGACGGGGTAATTCGCGGGAATCGGGACACCGGTGGCGGCCGAAACCGTTTCGCAATATTCCGGGAGCGCCGACAAATCGCGCTCGAGGTAACCCATCAGAACAAGGTTGACGAGCAGCGTGTCCATCGGCGTGTTGCCGACGCGCTCGCCGATCCCGATTGCCGCACCATGAAGCCGCGTTGCCCCGGCGTCGAGGGCCGCCAGCGTATTGATGACGCCGAACTCACGGTCCCTGTGGCCATGCCAGTCGATACCAACTCCGCCACCGCACTCATCCACGATCCCGGCCACGCATCGGACGACCGCCGCGGCACCGGCCGGTGTCGCGTGGCCGACGGTATCGGCCACGCAGACGCGCGACGCGCCCGCACGGATCGCCGCCGAGTACAGCTTCCGCAGAGTGTCCGGATCTGCGCGCGTGGTGTCCTCGGTCACATACATCACCGGCAGGCCTTCGGCCACGGCGAACGCGATTGCCTCCTCCGTCAGCTTCAGCAACTGATCGAGGCTCCATCCTTCCGCGTACTGTCTGAGCGGGCTGGATCCGATGAACGCGCAGCATTCGATCGCCAATCCGGTGCGCTGGGAAATCTCCGCGATCGGGCGAATGTCCGCGATCACAGTCCGGGCAGCGCAGTTTGCGCGGACGTTGAGCCGCTGATCCACGATCTCACGCGCCAGCCGTTCCACATCACGAACTACGTGCGGTCCGGCTCCGGGAAGACCGATGTCGGCGGTGTCGATGCCGAGCCGATCGATCAGGTGAAGGATCCGGAGCTTCTCCTCGATCGTCGGACACCGCACAGATGGCGACTGCAGCCCGTCACGAAGCGTTTCGTCGTCGAGCATGACGGCGCCAGGCACCGGTGCGGGGGTTCCGACGCGATTCCAGTCGTAGATCAGGGGATGCATTTTACGAAATGGTTCCGCGCGGCTGGTTCTGCACGGCTGGTTCTGCACGGCTGGTTCCGTAGGGGTGGTTCCGCACCGGGCGTTCTGCACGAGTGGTTCTGGACGAATAATTCGGGCATATCAGGTGCTGCCCGATGGGCGCTGCACGGCCGCTCGCGTGGTGCGGAACATCCGGACGGTCAGCAGCCCGGCACACACGATAATGCTGGCCCACAACGTCGCGATCCAGATGGCGTCGCGGACGGTCATGTCCATGGCGAGGGTGAGCGGCATCGACTTGGGACCGCGGCCCGCCTCGTGCAGCGCCTGCTGCAGCAAGTAGTCCTTGATCCCGCGGGTCAGGAGCAGATCATAGAGGCCGTTCCACACTACAACACCGAGCAGCAGCCACAGTATCACTGCGGTGCGTTCGCGGCGTTCGAGAGGGCGCATCATGCGTCAGGGCCTCGACGTTCCGTACGCCTCCCCGTATCGCAGGACCATCGCCGTAATGTCATCGCTCTGGGC
>JAIVJE010000355.1 GCA_020200195.1 Acidobacteriota bacterium
ACCACGCTCGGACGCAATGTCGCGCTGAAAATTCTTCTCGCGGAAGTGGCGGCGGACCCGGACCGCCGAGGCCGTTTCGAGCGCGAAGCCCGGGCGGTCGCCGCCCTCAATCATCCCAACATCGTGACGGTCTATTCCATCGAACGCGCGGGGGAAATGCATTTCATCACCATGGAGTGCGTGTCCGGGCAGAGCCTGTCGGCCGTCATTCCATCGACCGGGTTGCCGCTCAAACGATTCTTCGCGCTCGCCCTGCCGCTGATTGAGGCCGTCAGTGCGGCGCATCAACATGGCATCATCCACCGCGATCTGAAACCCGACAACGTGATGGTGACCGACGACGGCCGGATTAAAGTGCTGGATTTCGGAATCGCCAAATTGAAGCCAGGATTCGTGGTCGACTCCGCGAATACCGACGCTGCGCCGACCCACGGCATCACCATCCAGGGACAGATTGTCGGGACGGTTGCTTACATGTCGCCGGAGCAGGCAGAAGGCAAACCTCTGGATCACCGCTCTGACGTTTTTTCCCTGGGGGTCATGCTGCACGAGATGGTCTCTGGGAGGCGCCCTTTCGGCGGCGACAGCCACGCGTCGATCGTGTCGTCGATCCTGCGGGATACGCCGCCTTCGATTACGGAACTCAATCCAGCGCTGCCGGTTCGCCTGGCGAAGATCATCCAGCGGTGCCTGGCGAAAGACCCGTCCCGCCGATATCAGAGCGCGCTGGACACAAGAAACGATCTTGCCGAACTGGAGCAGGATCTGAACTCCGGTGTTGCCGTCAGCCCCGTGCCGGCACGGCCGACGACTTCAAGAAGGGTGGGCGCGACGCTCGCGGTGGCCCTGGTCGTGCTCGCTGGCGTCTTGTATTGGCTACGACCAGACCGTGAGGTTGCGCGCAGCTCTGAACCGATCGGCGACGCCGCCTTCAGCCAGGTGACGCACGGGCCGGGACAGGAGCTGTTCCCGAGCCTTTCGCCCGACGGACGGATGATCGTCTATGCCAGCGCGGCGGCCGGACACTTTGACATTTACTCACAGCGTGTCGGTGGTGAAAATCCCGTCAATCTGACCAGGGACTCGGCGTCAGATGATTCTCAGCCGGCGTTTGCGCCCGACGGCGAGCATTTGGCGTTCCGCTCGGAGCGTGCCGGCGGCGGCATCTTCGTCATGGGCGCGACAGGCGAGTCGGTGAGGCGCGTGACGAACTTCGGGTACCACCCTGCGTGGTCGCCTGATGGGCAACAGCTTCTGTGCGTCACGCAAACTGTGACCGACCCGGCCTTCCGTTTCACCTCGAGCCAGATGTGGGCCATCAATGTCGTCACCGGCGAGCGACGGCTCGTCAGCGAAGCCGACGCGGCGCAGCCAAGCTGGTCTCCCAACAGCCACCGTATCGCGTACTGGGGACGGACCGCCAACGCCGGCTCCGGCGATATCTGGACGATCCCCGCAACTGGCGGTCCACCGGTCGCCGTCACCACCGAGGCGTCAATCGATTGGAATCCCGTCTGGGCGCCCGACGGCAGGCACCTGTATTTCTCGAGCGATCGCGGCGGGAGCATGAACTTGTGGCGCGTCGCCATCGACGAAGTATCTGGCAAGACCCTGGGACGCGCCGAGGCCGTCACAACGGGCGGCGGCGCGAAGAGCCAGCACGTCACGATCTCGAAGGACGGCCTGCGTCTCGCCTACGTCTCGCTCGTCGAGACGATGAACCTTCAGAAGGTCGCGTTCGACCCGGCGGCCGGAACCACGCGCGGCGGGCCGGAGTGGATCACGCGCGGGTCTCGGGCCGTCGTCCAGCCCGAACCCTCGCCAGACGGGAAGCTCCTGGCGTTCAACTCGGCGGGAAGACAGGAAGACATCTTCTTGGGGCACGCCGACGGCACCGGCTTGCAGCAGTTAACCGACGATGCTTTCAAGGATCGCGCCGCGCGCTGGTCGCCCGATGGGCAACGAATCGCCTTTTATTCCGATCGGACGGGGAAGTACGAGATCTGGTTAATCAGCAGAGATGGCAGCGGGCTGCAACAGCTCACGAGAAGCCCTGGCGCGCATTATCCCGTCTGGTCGCCCGATGGCGCCCGGATGGCGTATTCGACGCATTCCCCGAACGGGGCCTTTATCTTCGAGACGGGTAGGCCTTGGAATCAGCAGACGCCACAGCCTTTGCCCGCGATTGCGGATAAGACACAAACTTTTGAAATCTGGTCGTGGTCGCCGGACGGCCGCCACCTTGCGGGCCAGAAACATCTCGCCGACCTGTCGCACGCAGGGATTGCCATCCACGAGATCGGCTCCCAGGGGATTCAGTGGCTGACCGACTTCGGCGAGTGGCCGGTGTGGATGCGCGACGGGCGCCGGCTCGTGTTTTCGCACCAGGGCAAGCTGTATTTGATCGACAGCGTGTCAGGCAAACGTCAAGAGGTGCTGTCGCTGCCCCAGAACTCCCTCGGTAGCGTGGGACTGTCACGCGACAACCAGGCGATCTATTTCACGTTCATGGCCGCCGAGGCCGACCTCTGGATGATGACCGTAAAATGACGACGTCCGCCCCGTGAGGGCGTATCGGGCGCCCTGCTGTGTCTGACGACGACTATCCTCATCGACTCATTCCGAATTATCCTCTCGCGATTGATTCGGTAGCGCAGTCGGGATCTGCGCGTGTTGGTGGTGTCGGTTCTCCCGCCGCCATGGCACAGAAGGTATGCGCATGAAAAGCACACTCACTCTGATACTCGTGTCGGCCGCGCTGGTCGGGATGGGCGCACGGCCGGCCGCGCGCGTGGATGTCGCCGACACGCGGTTGCTCTCGCAGCCAGCGACGAGCGGCACGCATGTCGCGTTCATCTACGCCGGAGACCTCTGGACGGCGCGCCTCGACGGCAACGATGTCCGCCGCTTGACGACGGACGACGGGCTGGAATCGAGCCCGGCGTTTTCGCCCGACGGCGTCCGCATCGCGTTCAGCGCCCAGTACGAAGGCAATACCGACGTCTACGTGGTTCCGACCCAGGGCGGCGTACCGGTGCGGCTCACCTGGCACCCCGGCAGCGATCTGGTTCAGGGGTTCACGGCCGACGGCCAACGAGTGCTCTTCACGTCGGCGCGCGCGGTGTTCACGAACCGGTTCACGCAGCTCTTCACCGTTCCGGTGAGTGGCGGTGTCGAGGAGCCGCTCCCGATCCCGAACGCGGCGCGCGCAGCGTACTCGCCGGATGGCCGCCGGATCGCGTACAACCCGCTCGGACCGGCGTTTCTACAGTGGAAGCAGTACCGCGGCGGCCGCACGTCGCGCATCTGGCTGTACGAGACGCGCAATCACGCGGTCGAGAACATCCCGCAGCCCTCCGAGCGCGCGAACGACACCGATCCGATGTGGATCGGGCAGACGGTGTACTTTCGATCCGATCGGAACGGCGAGTTCAACCTCTTTAGCTACGACACAACGTCGAAGGCCATCACGCAGCTCACCAGGCACGTTGACTTCCCCGTGCTCAGTGCCTCGGCCGGCGGCGGACGGATTGTGTACGAGCAGGCGGGCCGCCTGCACGTGCTGGACGCCGGGTCCGCGGCGAGCCACGCTCTGCGAATCGGCATCCCTGCAGATCTGCGCGAAACGCGACCGCGATTCGTCAAAGGTACCCGCTACATTCGAAATGCCGCGCTGTCCCCGACCGGTGCGCGCGCCGCGTTCGAGTTCCGAGGGGAAATCGTCACGGTGCCCGCCGAGAAGGGAGATACGCGCAATCTGACCGGCACTCCCGGCGCGCACGAGCGCAGCCCTGCCTGGTCGTCTGACGGAAAACAGATCGCGTATTTCTCCGACGCGTCCGGCGAGTACGCGCTCCATGTCGCCAGTCAGGACGGGAAAGGCGAGGCGCGAGTGTTCAAAGTCGAAGGCGCAGGGTTCTACCGTGCGCCGATCTGGTCTCCCGACAGCCAGAAGATTGCCTACATCGACAATTCGCAGAGCGTTTACTGGATCGACTTGAAGACCGGGGTCTCGAAAAAAGTCGCGACACAGCACACCTATTCCCCGATCGACGACATGCAGCACGCCTGGTCGCCCGATTCGAAGTGGATCGCGTACACCGTGGACACGCAGCCGCTCAGCCGTGCCATCCACGCGTATTCGATCGAGCAGCAGAAGTCATTCCCCATCACCGACGGACTCAGCGAGGTGAGCGAGCCGGTCTTCGATCGCAACGGCAAGTACCTGTATTTTTTTGGTTCGACCGATGCGGGCCCGGTACGCGACTGGTTCGCGCAATCGGGCGCCGATATGCGCGCGACACGGTCGATCTACCTGGCCGTGCTGCGCAAGGATCTGCCATCCCCCCTCGCCAGGGAAAGCGACGAGGAGAAGGGGCCGAAACCCGAGAAAGACACCGAGGGTTCGGGATCCGGCGCGCCCGGTTCGGACGCGGCCGGCAAGGATGAGCCGAAGGACCAGACATCGAAGCCGGAAACGCCTGCTCCCAAGCCTGAAACGTTCCGCCTCGACGTCGGTGACATTCAGTACCGGATTCTCGATCTGCCCGTCCCCGCCGCCGATTTATCGAACCTGCAGACAGGCACCGCCGGGCTCGTCTATTACCTGAAGACGGCCGACGAAAAGACCTCTCTCCAGCGGTACGACCTCAACACCAGAAAGAACGAGACCGTGCTCGCCGAAGCCGCCGATTACGTCGTCTCCGGCGACGGCAAGAAGCTGCTGTACCGCGCCGGCTCGAACTGGTCGATCGTGGCGACGACGAAGAAGGTGGAACCGAACGAGGGACGGATCGCCGCGGACGCCATCGAAGTAAAGATCGATCCGCGCGCCGAGTGGACGCAGATCTTCAACGAGGCATGGCGGATCAACCGCGACTACTTCTACGCGCCGAACATGCACGGTGTGGACTGGAAAGCCGAGCGCGACAAATACGCGGAGTTCATTCCGCATGTCGCCACGCGGGCAGACCTGAACCGGCTGCTGCAGTGGATGTCGAGCGAGCTGTCGGTTGGTCATCACAACGTCGGCGGCGGCGACGCCCTGACGGAACCGAAGATCGTGCCGGGCGGTCTCCTCGGCGCCGACTACGCCGTCGAAAACGGGCGTTACCGCTTCAAGAAGGTGTACGGCGGTCTCAACTGGAACCCGCAGTTGCGCGCGCCGCTCACCGAGCCCGGCGTGAATGTCAAGACTGGCGAGTACCTGTTGGCGGTCGGAGGAAAAGATCTACGGCCGCCGACGAGCATCTACAGCCTGTTCGAGAACACATCCGGCAAAATCATCGAGATAAGCGTGGGCCCGAACCCGGACGGATCGAAGTCGCGGATCGTCCAGGTCGTGCCGATCGCGAACGAGGCGGCGCTGCGCAACCGCGACTGGGTCGAAGGGAACCTCCGCAAGGTGGACGCCGCGACAGGCGGACGCGTGGCGTACGTGTACGTGCCCAACACTGCGGGCGCCGGCCATAGCTATTTCAAACGTTACTTCTTCCCACAGTCGCACAAGGATGCCGTGATTGTGGACGAGCGGTTCAACGGCGGCGGGAGCGTCGCCGACTACTACATCGACATCCTGCGGCGGCCGTTCATCAGCTACTGGGCGATGCGCTACGGCGCCGATTTGAAAACGCCGACGGCGTCGATCCAGGGACCGAAAGCGATGATCATCGACGAGACCGCCGGGTCCGGGGGCGATCTGCTCCCCTGGATGTTCCGCAAGTTCCAGATGGGACCGCTCATCGGCCGCCGCACGTGGGGCGGCCTCGTCGGCATCCTGGGATTCCCTGTGCTCATGGACGGGGGATCCATTACGGCACCCAACCTGGCAATCTGGACCCCCGAGGACGGGTGGGTCGTGGAAAACGAGGGGGTTGCGCCGGACATCGAGGTCGAACAGACGCCTGCGGACATCATCGCGGGCCGCGATCCGCAGCTCGAAAAGGCGATCGAGGTCGTCATGGCGGAACTGAAGAAGAACCCGCCCGCGAAGCCGAAGCGGCCACCCCACGCTCAGGACGCGCGCCTCCCCGATGGCCTGTCTGAGATGTCGCTGCCGGGAGACCTTCGGGGAGCGCTCGCGGTGATTGACGACCGCGCGGCGGCGGATCGCAGCCAGTTCCTCCTCGAATTCATCAGCCGCGCCTACGACACGACGACGGGTGGGAAGACCAATCCGCGCCACACCGTGGTGCGGGCGCTGCTTGCACATCTCGACCGCTCGAGTCGGCAGAACGAACCGCTCGTCTCCTCGGCGACGACGCTGCCGCTGCCATGGCCCGCGGCCACCTGGACGAACCTCGTATTTGGCGGCCGCGCGACGCCGCAGACGCTCGTCAGTGCGATCCTCGGATCGCGCAGCGGTGCGCTGCTCTACAACGGTCTCCTGTCGCTCGACGACGACACCCGCGCGTGGCTCGCCACACAGCCGGCGCTGATAGAAGAGATCGTTTCAAAACATTCAGCGGCATTCCTGGTCGCGTCGCCGGGCCTGCGCGTCTCGGGCACGACCGTGCGCGTCCCCGGCGGCGACGCGGCGGCGCCGGCGTGGGAGGCGCTCGTCGAACACCGTGTCAACGAGCCAGCCGACTTTGTGCGCTCCCTTCTCGCGGACGGAGACGGTCGGCTCGCGTACTTCTTCGGAGCGATGGCGCAACTGACCCTCCCGCAGGTACGGTTCGCGTTGAACCTCGAATCGCGCGATGCCGCCGATCGGATTGCGGCTGCGCGACGGTTGCACGCCATCTTCAAGGACATGGACCGCAGCTGGAAAATTGATGAGCGGGCGTTCTGGCGGCCTCTGCGCGACCCTGCGCTTCTGGTCGCCGACCTTCGGGTGGACGAGAATGGCCGGCCGGTATTGCCAGGCACGCGCCAGTTCTGGACGGCGGTATTTGCGGGTGCCGATCACGGCCGTACGAACACCAGTCGCGATGACGATCCCGTCGCGCTCACCGGCGGCGAACCCGCCGATTTCGCCTGGCTCTGCGAGCAACTCTTCAGCGGCGAGCGGGGGGAGCAGCGTCGTCGCTATCAGCTGGTGCTGTTCGCCTCACGTAAGGTCGCTCAGGTCACACCGCAAACGGCGCGCGATGCGATCGACGCGATTCGCGCGGTAGGCGCGTATCCTGCCCTCGTCGCGGCACTCGAGCGAGCAAAACTCGTCGACCTTGCCGCCTTTGCGAACGCCGCACGTCGGGCGGAGATACTCTCTGCCATCGAAGACGACGACCGGGCTGTCCGGTCGCTTGCGCAATTCCAAGGCACGTTGGCACTCCTCGCACGCGCGGTCCTCCGAGGGAGTCTGCCGGCCAGCTCTCTGCCGAACCTCGTGTCCTCGCTCTCCTCGGTCGACGTCAACGAGCGGGGGGACTATGAGGGCCGGCTGGTGCGATGGCTGGCCGATTGGAACGACGGGCACCAGCGCGCGTCGGCGGCAGCCGGGTCGAATGCCGCGGCGATGTCCGCCGAGTGGCCTGACGTGTACGACGGCGACACCAGTCGACTGGACCGGGATCTACTCCGTATGCTCGCCGGCCCTCCGGCTCTCGCGCCACGGTTCGTAGACTGGGAGGGCACACGGTATCGACTCGATCTGGCGGGCGCCGAAGCCACGCGCCTCGCACGGTTGCTTGGCGAGCGTCCTCATCCCTATCTGTCCTCTGCATCGGCACTCGCCGTCAGTGCGGATGCGCTGGGCAAACCCGGCCTGACTCGCGAGGGGCTGCAGCGTGAAGCCGCCGTTCTCGAGCGCGTGGCGAAGACTGTCGGGTGGGAAGGTACCGAGGGTCGTGAGGCCCGTGACGCCCCGGACCAGTATCGCGAGGTCGCAGAGTCGCTCGTGCGCGCCGCGCGCGATGGAGACGTGCAGGCCGCATCACGCCTCGCGCCGCCGCTGCGCGTCCTCGCTGACGGTCTCCTTGGACGTGGCCTCTTGGAGCTCACTTACGCCCTGGCGCTCGGACAGCCGGATCGCGTGGCGATCTCCGCCGCCGATGCTGCCGGCCGGCACGACTTCGGCCTCCGATCGAGAGTCGCGGATCGCGGCGGCGCCTGGCGCCTTCCGGCGCCTGGCGTCAACGGCATCCAGAGCTGGCACGTCACCGGTTCACTCCTGGGCCTGGATGTGAAGCTCGCCGACTTCTCGCTCAGGCGCGTGTCGGCGCGGCCTCCTTCGAGAAAGCCCGCGCTGAATGATGAGGACCGTCGGGTGTTGATTGAGGCGGTAGCGCTGGTCGATCCGGTGGCACTCACCGATGAGGATCGCGACGCCATCGTCGAGGCGATTCGAAAGGGACGCGCACGGATCGCCGCCGTACGAACCTCGCTCGACGCTGTTGCACTCGCTGACGAGATCCGCCTGAGTCCCGCACGCCGCACCTTGTTGCCGTGGATCGTCGCACATGAACCAGACCGCGTAGCTGCCTTCCTGTCGCCGCTCGAGCTCCTCTGGCTCGGACTCGACAGGACACCGGTGAGTC
>JAIVJE010000064.1 GCA_020200195.1 Acidobacteriota bacterium
GGCGACGCCACGAGCCGCTCTCCAAGATCGTTCCGCGCCAGGATCAACGGCGCCCGTCCCGCCTTTACGACGATCGTCTCGCCTGTCTGACTCAGGAAATAAATCTTGCCGTCCCCCGCGACCGGCGACGCAAAGAACACCCCGTCGAGACGTGTCTGCCAGACGCGCTCGCCCGTCTTCGTGTCTGCGCACGTCAGAACGCCGACATCGTTGGTCATATAGAGCAACCCTTCGTACGAGACGAGCGACGCTGCGTAAGAGCCGCCAGGTACGGGCTGTTCCGATACCTGCGCGTCATGTAAATGAGACCGTCGAGAAAGACCGCGGATGGGATCGGCGTCTGACGCGGGGCGTCGGCATACCACAGCAACTCGCCCGTGGCCGGATCGTACCCGTCGATGCGCTCGCTCGAATTGACGACGAGCTCGTCGCCATTCGGGCCCGGCACGACCAGGGGCGTGCTGTACGACGCGCGGCCCTTTCCGCGGTCCGCCTTCCAACGCAGCTTTCCCGTGCGCGCCTCGAGCGCGATCAGGTACGAAGCCGACTCGTGATCGCACAGCAGGATCAATTGGTCCTTGTAGAGCACTGGAGAGCTGCCGTGTCCCCAGTTGATGTCGAACGGCGAGTACTCTTCTCCCAGGTGCTTCGACCACACGAGGCTACCGCGCATGTCGAGCGCCACGATCTGACCGGTCCCAAACCAGGCGAAGAGGTGCTCGCCGCTAGTGACAGACGTCGGAGTTGCGAGGTTGTGTTTTTCGTGGAGATTGGGAAACGGACCCCGCGCCTCGAAGCGGTATTCCAGACGCGACGACCGTCAGATCGGTTGAAGGATTCGACGACGAAGAAGATTGGATCGGCCGCGTCGGATGGTTCTTCCCGACGGCCCCCAAGGGGTTTCTCGCGCGAGACCAACGCGGCGTCATCACGTGCCAGCATCGGATGCGAGCCGCCGCGGAGGGGCAGCCGGCCGACCTGAGACGTCACAAAGATCTGATCGCCCCAGACGATCGGGGACGAGGATCCCACGCCGCGAAGCGCGACGCTCCACGCGATGTTCTCGCGCCCGCTCCACGTAGTCGGGAGACCGGATTCGGCCGACACGCCGAACCCGGATGGTCCGCGCCATTGCGGCCAGTTCGCCGCCATCGGCGCGCCAGCGAGCAGGACGACGGGCAACGTGACAAGAGCCATGCGCATGTGTGACCGTATTCTGCCACGAGAAAAAGAAGAGTAATCTTCTGATAAGTTCTGATATTCGAAAGGAGCAATCGATGAAGCGCTTCGCCATTGTTGTCGCCGTGGTCTCGATCTCGACCGGTGCTCTCATCGCCCAGAAACCGGAGATGCCCAAGCCAGGACCGGAGCACCAGCAACTCGGGGCATTCGTTGGCAACTGGACCTTCGAAGGAGAGATGAAGCCGGGACCGATGGGCCCCGGTGGAAAGATTACCGGCACCGATCGCATTCAATGGCTGCCGGGTAATTTCTTCGTCGAACGGCGGTTCGAGGGTAAAGGCCCGATGGGAGAGATGAGAGGCCTCGAGATCCTTGGGTACGACTCGGCCCAAAAGGTCCATACCTTCAACGTTTTCGACAGCATGGGAGCGATGGGCTCGGGCACCATGACCCTCAGCGACAGTACTTGGACTACTTCGGGCACAGGCAACATGGGCGGCACGGTGTTCCACGATCGCTGTACTCTGGCGTTCGGGGCCGCCTCGACCACGTTGACGATCAAGTGTGAGATGTCCGCGGATGGCAAGACCTGGGCACCCACCTTCGAGGGAAAAGCCACGAAGGCGAAGTGAATTGCGCCTTCTGCCGCTCGCAGCGGCCTGCCTCTTTGGATGCCTGGCGATTCCGGCGGCGAGCGCCGCCGCTCGCCAGCAGACGACTTCGCCAGAGCCCGTCCCGAGGTCGGCCGCAGTCACGTCGATTACGGAGACCATCACAATCGATGGCGCGCCTACGTCGGCGTCGTCTCGTACGACTCCGAGCCGCGGCGGGTCATCGGCACGCAGATGGCGCGCGATTCCAGCCTGTCCTCCGACGATCGCGTCGAGATCCTGCTCGACACCTTTCGGGACCAGCGCAGCGCGTTCTATTTCGCGACGAATCCATCCGGGGCCCTCGTGGACGGCCTGGTCGCGAGTGGACAGTTGAACGCTGACTGGGACGCTATCTGGGACGTGCGCACCAGACGCACCGACCAGGGATGGATCGCGGAGTTCGCGATTCCCTTCAAGAGCCTGAGCTTCCCGGCCGAGCGGACCGTGTGGGGCTTCAACATCGCCCGCCACATCTATCGAAAGCTGGAGGAGAACCGCTGGTCTGGTGCTCGTCTGGACACGCAGCTCTATCAGGTTTCCGAGGGGGGCGAAATCACCAATCTTGTGGGCCTGACGCAGGGGATTGGTCTCGACGTGCGCCCGTTTCTTGCGGGGCGGTGGCTGCACGTCGGTGGTCAGGACGACCGCAGCGGAAAACCGGGCCTTGACGTGTTTTACAACATCACGCCCAGCCTGAGGCTGACCGCGACCTTCAACACCGACTTCGGAGAAACGGAAGTCGATGCACGCCAGATCAACCTCTCGCGCTTCTCGGTGCTGTTTCCGGAGAAGCGGTCGTTCTTCCTCCAGGGGGCGGGTGTTTTCGGCTTCGCCAGTACAGGCCCGGAGCCTGCGGGGGGCATTCCACCGGCCGGCGCCGACGTGTACCCGTTCTTCAGCCGGCAGATCGGCCTGCTCGGCGGGCAGGAAGTGCCCCTCGATGCGGGCATCAAGTTGACCGGCACTGTCGGCCGCACCGATGTCGGCCTGCTGACCGTGCGCACGGGCGATCTCCGCATCGTCAGCGAAAAGAATTTCCTCGTCGGCCGCGTCAAAAGGAACCTGTTCCAGCAGTCGTACGTCGGCGCTATCTTCACGGGCGGACATCCCGCCCAAGAGCAGTCCGGCCAGACCTACGGCGCCGACATGCGCCTGGCCACATCCCGCTTCCTGGGCCGGCCGAACAATCTGGTCGTGAACGCGTACGGAGTCAGGAGCGTGAATGAAGGTGTCCCTGGGCGCCGAAGCTTGAGCGAAGGCGGCTCGGGACGGGACTGGTCGTATGGCTTCTCGGCGCACTATCCGAACGACAAGTTCAACGCTCAGGTGGCGTTCCGGGAAATACAGGAGAACTTCAGGCCAGCGCTTGGCTTCGTCCAGCGCGATAACGTCCGCATGCTCAGAATGGCCGCCAGTTACAATCCGCGGCCGAAGGATTTCCTGAACGTCCAGCAGATGTTCCACGACATTTATTACACGCGCTTCACGCGGCTGGACAACGGCCAGGTCGAGAGTTGGGACCTCTATGTGACGCTCCTCGACTGGCACCTGCGCTCCGGGGACAATCTCCACGGAATGTTCGATTTCAACCCCACCTACGAGCGGCTCTTCGAGTCGTTCGAGATCTCGCCTGGCGTCCACCTGCTGCCAGGCGAATACCGCTTCACCCGTTTCAGGAGCAATCTGGTGTCGACGGCCGCGAAGCGGCGGTTGTCGGGGAGCATGAACGTGACGTATGGCAACTACTGGTCGGGGAAAGCCGAGCAACTGACGACGAGCCTCACCTACAAGCTCCCGCCACGGTTCACGATTGGTGTGAGCACGAACCAGACGTTTGCGCGACTACCGGAAGGTCACTTCATCGCCCGCATCTTCACGGCCAACGTCAGCTACGCGGCGTCCCCGTCGCTGTCGCTGTCGAATCTGGTTCAGTACGACAACCGCTCCAGGAACATGGGCTGGCAAAGTCGCGTCCGCTGGACGCTGCAACCCGGCAACGACCTGTTCTTCGCATTCAACCAGGGGTGGATCCGGGAAGATGTCGGCAACCTTCGTTTCAGGACACAGGACAGCAAGGTATCCACGAAATTTCAGTACTCGTTTCGCTTTTAGCCAGTACCCTTGATGCTGACCGTCGGATTGCTAACCTGCGTGGAGCCCGCGCGACGTGCGCTTCGCATCCATCCGACCGACGCGCTGAAGGAAGCCTGACCGGGCTACGGCGACGAGGGAAACCCGGTGTCCTGGGTCACGCGCCGCGCCTGCGCGAAGTGCCGACGCTCGTGCGTCACCAGGAGCCGGCAGCCATCGAGGACGCTGTAGGTGATGAATGCGGCGAAAGGCGAGACCATGATGACGCGGGCGACGTCGCGTCCTTCGAGCGCGCTCACACGGGCGCTGGCCTCATGCTGATGGGCGATGAAGCGCTCGATGATCCGCAGGTCGATCGGGCTCGACGCCGGGGTGGCCGTGCGGGGTGCCGTGAACTTCCGCGTCGTCTCCGGCATCTGCGATCGGATCAGCATCCGCCCGAAGACGCCGGGAAGGACCGGCACCCGCTGCCACAGCGTCCGCGGACGCGTGGAATCTGTGGCGGCGTCAATCGCCCGGAACATCTCACGGTTGGCGTTCAGCAGATGATCGAAGCACTGCGCGATGCTCCAGCTCGCTGAGTCCCGCCGCCAATTGAGCTGCCGTTCGTCGAGATGCCCAAAATGGCATTGCGTGTCGCGCGCAATGGCGTGGAGCTCGGTTCGGACTTCAGCCAGCGACAACGTCGTATAGTCCCTGGTCATGAGCTTGTTCGCGGAAGACAACGTCAGCTCCCCCCACGGCTTGCCAGTCACCGCGATTGATGTACGTCACCTAATCGGCTTTCACCAGACGAACTAGCGTTTCAGATCCAGCGCCATGATCGTCCGGCGATCGCGCAGGTACAGAGTGGTGCCCACCAGTGTCGGCGGTGTCCATGCCGTGCGTGCCAACACCGCCGCCTTCGCCATGACGTTCATCCCGTTCGGCGACACGCGGACCAACGCCAGATGGCCATCCTCATCCAGCAGAATCAACTTCTCGTCTGCGTACACAAAAGTGGCTTTGGGAAAGCTCCTGTCCTGCCAGACGATCTTGCCAGTCTTGATGGTCCGCGCCGTTCATTCGGTGCGCAGCGCAATCACCGGATCGATCCGTGTCGCGCGCCGGGCCGGGAACCACGAGGCGCACTCGGCGACGATCAGCAGGATGACCGACAGCGCGACGTAGACAAGCGGGTCCGCCGGATCAACCTCGAACAGCGTTTGCTGCATCAGCCTCGAGACGACGAGCGCCCCGGCGATCCCAAGGGCGATGCCGACGAGCGTCAGCCGCCGGCCGTGCCCGAGCACCATACGCATGACAGCGGCGGGTGGCGCGCCCAGCGCCATTCGAAGACCGATCTCGCTTGTGCGGAACGCCACGAGGTGCGCCATCACGCTGTACACGCCCAGGCTCGCAAGTACGAGCGCGAGCGCCGCGAATCCGCCCAGCAGCACCAGCGCCAGCTTGCGGTTGGCCACCGTCTGCGCAATGCCTGTGGTGAGCGCCTGCGGCTGCAGCAGCGGCAGGTCCGCGTCCACCGCGCGCAGCGCATCGCGCACGACCGGTGCCATGGCGGCAGGGCTGATGTTCGTTCGTACCAGGATGTTGGTGAACGTCTCCGGCCGCTGAAGCGCAGGCAGGAAGTAGTCCGACTCGGGCGGCGTGTTCAGGCCGGTGCTGCGCACGTCCGCCACGACGCCAACGATCTGCGACGAGAGCTGCCCCATGCCCGTGATCAAAGTGCGGCCGATGGGGTCCTCACCCGGAAAATGCCTCCGCGCGAAGGTCTCGTTGACGATCACCACGTGCGGCACGCGAGCGCTGTCGCGTTCGTCGAAATCGCGGCCGGCGCGGATCGGGATGCCCAACGTACTGAAATACTTCGGCGAGACGAGATGGCGATTTGCGTGCGGACGCTCGCTCATCGGCGGCAACGGGCGACCCGTGACGGCCACCGGCGCCGGCGTCTGTCCGCCGGTCAGCGGCACGCGATCGGTCAACGCAGCCGACGTGCTGCCGGGCAGCGTCGCCAGTCTTCGGTACAGCTGCTCGTAGAACGCGACGAGCTTCTCCCGGGGGTACCGTTGCGGCGGCAGCACCACTTGCGCGGTGAACACCCCCGAAGGCTCGAAGCCCGGCTCCACTCGCTGGAGACGGGCGAAGCTGGTCAGCAACAGACCGGCGGCAATGAGCACCACGAGGGACAGTGACACTTCTGCCACCAGCAGGCCCGAGCGAAGACGGTTGCCCGATCCGACCGAGCCGCGGCCGGCTTCCTTGAGCGCTTCCAGCACGTTCACGGACGCCGCTTGCAAGGCGGGCAGCAGCCCGATCGCCAAGCCAGTGACGAACGTCACGAGGAGCGAGAAGCCGAGGGCGAGCGGGTCGATCCTGATTTCGAGGATTCGCGGAATCAGATCGGCTCCGAAAGCGACGAGCGCACTGAGCGCCCATTGTGCCAGGAGTACGCCGACGACTCCGCCGAGCACGGCGACGAGCATGCTCTCGGTGACGAGTTGGCCTACGACGTCGCCTCGACCGGCACCCAGCGCGAACCGCGCGGCGATTTCACGTCGACGCCCCGCAAACCGCGCCAGCAGCAGGTTGGCGATGTTCGCGCAGGCGATCAGCAGCACACAGCCGACTGCACCGAAGAGCAACAGGTAACTCTGACGCTGCGCACCGACGGCATCGTCGAGGAGCAGGACGATCTCGATCTGCGACGGCGCGTCGACGTTCGCGGGATTTGCCGCGCGGTAGCCGCCGGCGATGACGTTCATGGCTTCGCGCGCCTGCTCCAGCGAGACGCCCGGCCGCAATCGCGCGATCGCCTGGAAGAAGTAGCCTCCATTGTTCAATTGCGCCGGGACGAGATAGGGCACCTCCGCCGGCCGTGGCACCCAGATCTGGAGCTGATTCAAGGGGAACGCCGACGCCGCCTCGGGCAGCACGCCGATGATGGTGTACGGCGCTCCGTCGAGCGTGAGTGTCCGTCCGACGATTGAGGGATCGCGATTGAAGCGTTGCTGCCAGATGGCGTGGCTGATCAGCGCGACGTGCTCGCCGCCGGGCCGATCCTCATCAGGCGAGAAATTCCGCCCGAGCAGCGGCTCGAGTCCCAGAGTGGGCAGCAGCGTGGCGGAGGCGTGCAGTCCAATGAGCTGCTCAGGATCTCCGCGGCCGGTCCAAGTGAACGCGTTGCCGGCTGACAGCGCGAGATCGCTGAACACCTGCTGCCGCTGCTGCACCTCGAGGTAACGGGGATAGGAGAAGCCGACGCGCGTGAGGTTGTTCGCAGGGTTCGTCGAGCTCAACCGGACCAGCCGGTCCGGCGCCCGATACGGCAGCGGACGGAGAAAGATCGAGTTGACCACGCTGAACAGCGCGACGTTCGCGCCGATCCCGAGCGCGAGGCCGAGAATGGCGACGAGCGTGAAGCCTGGCGACTTGAGCAGCTGACGGATGGAATAGCGGAGCGCGGAAAACATGAAGATCTCCGTTCAGGGTGCGGTGGTGACCCTCATTGTGCACCGGTTTGCGGCGGCTGGGGCGAACTCGTGAGACCGGTGTAGCAACGAAGGACACCTGTACGCCTCGGCCACTCTATCGTGAGGTGTACAGTCGGATTGGCGGCACGTGGAAGATCATCCACGGCCATTGGTCGTTCATACAGCCGGAAGTAAAGCAGCCGGTTCTTAACGTCGGTTGAAGGCTCACGGGACCCGATTCAGCATGACGGTAGAACTCATCACCCTGCAGGTTACGAGTCGTCGACAATGGCGGGCGTGGTTGACAAAGCATCACACGTCAAGTCCAGGAGTCTGGCTCGTGTTCTACAAGGCCCATACAGGGGTCAAGTCGATTCCCTACGAAGA
>JAIVJE010000580.1 GCA_020200195.1 Acidobacteriota bacterium
TAGCCACCCTATCGCCCGCTCTGTGTCGACGTGGTCGTCAACGCCAGCGCGGAGCGGAACACCGCGACGGCGCGGCGCATCTCGTCCATGGTGCCGACCGAGATCCGGCAGTGGGTCTTCTCGAACGGCGGAAAATCACGCCCGACCAGGATTCCCTGCTTGTCGCACGCCTCACGGAAGTTCTTTGCGGGCCGCTTGATGTCCACCCAGATGAAGTTCGCCTGTGAATCGGTCGCGTGGAATCCGGCCGAGCGGAAGAAGTCAGTGGTGAATTTCAGCGCTTCCGTGTTCCGCCGCTTCTCGCGCGCGATCTGTTCCTCGTCCTCGACAGAGACCATCGCGGCGGCAATTGCGAGCGCGTTGGCATTGTACGGCATCGTCCAGCGCGACAGCCTCGCGATCGTATCCGGTTGCCCCACCGCATAGCCCAGCCGAAGCCCCGCCATGCCATGCAGCTTCGACATCGTGCGCGATACGAGCACGTTCGGATGCGCCGCGGCAAGGGGAACAGCGGTCGCGTACGACGGGTCCGTCACATAGTCGTGGTACGCCTCGTCGATCAGGATCACTGTATCGGGCGACGTCTTGCGGATTCGTGTGACGAGATCCGTGATGGCCGCCCCCGGATGGACCGTCGCGGTGGGATTGTTCGGGTTGCAGACGAATACCAGACCTGCGCCGGCTGATGCGGCAATCATCCGCTCCAGATCGAGCTTCCCGCCGGCATCCACGGGCACCTCGTTGACGGGCGCGCCGAACTGGCGCGCGATGCGGGCCGGCGACTCAAACGTCGGCGATGCGGACACCAACCCGCGCGAGCCTGACGTGAACGCCTGCACCGCGCACTCGAGAATCTCGCCGGACCCGGCGCCGAGCGAGACGCTGTCAATCTTCAGCTGATGTCTGGAGGCGATGAGGAACCGGAAATCCGCGATGGCCGGCTTCGCGTTCATCGGATACCGGCCCGCGTACGCGAAGGCCTTCTCGATCGCCGCCCGCGCCGCCGCTGACGGCCCGAGAGGATTTTCGTTGCTGTTCAGTCGGATGGCATCCCGCGCCCGGTCGCCAGGCGTCGCGGCCTGGCCGCCGCTGCGGCCGTGCTCGCCGACCCACGCTTCATGCCCTCGCGCGGCGGCCGGAAAGATGCCGCCTGAAAGCGCACGCCCATCCGCAAGGCTCCGAATGAAACCGCGTCGCGAAACCGACATGGTGTTTCTCCCGGGTTGAACAGCGGTTACACGAAAGCGCGCCGCTGCTGAATTCTAGGGCCGCCCCACTGCAGTGTCAAACACCGTCCGGCCCGCCGGCCGGCCCGCCTCTTTGATGCCGCCTCTTTGATGCCGCTTGACGCTCCTTCCACCGTCGCATATCTTCCGGCTCACGATGCGGCTGTGCTGTTGGATTTTCTGCGTCTGTGCCGCCGCCACGACGGCATCGCAACAAGCTGAGACGGGGAAGGCCTCAACGAACGACGGCGTTTACCATCCTCGCCTACATTTTCCAGGCGAACGGCCTCCCCGCGGGCGCAACCGATCTGAAGGGAACCGACGCTGCGCTGAAGCGCGTCGTCATTGAGCCACCCCGCCGGCAGTCCCCACCGAAGGGAAGGTGAGAAATGTCGCTGCCCGATGTGCTGCGCTGGTGCGCGGCGCCCACGCTCGTTGTCGCGATTGCCGTTCCGCTCACCGCCCGTAACGGCACGGCCAACGGCGAATGGCGTTACTGGGGCGGCGACGAGCGGAGCACGCGGTACTCGCCGCTGGACCAGATCAACGCCGGTAACGTCGGCAAGCTCGAGGTCGCCTGGCGATGGAAAGCCGCGAACTACGGCCCGGAAGTCGATCATATCTACCGGGCGACGCCTCTGTATGTCAAAGGCAAGCTGTACACGGTCGCGGGCCAGCGGCGCACCGCGGTCTCGATCGATCCGGCCACCGGGGAAACGCTCTGGATGTGGCGGGAGAAGGACAACCCCCGATGGGAGGCCTCGACGCGCAAGAACTACGGCAAGGCCGTCGCGTACGCCGAGGTGAACGGGCGCGACGTGATCTATCTCGTCACCGCCAGCTATTACCTTGTCGCGCTCGACGCGGAGAGCGGCCAGCCCATCCCCTCGTTCGGCATGAACGGCATCGTCGATTTGCACCTGGGCCTCGGCGACTATCCGGTCGATCCGGACCGTGGAACCCTCGACAGCGGAGACATCACGGCGTCATCCCCCGCGATCGTCGTCAACGGCGTCGTCGTCGTCGGCAACTCGCACGACCGCGGCTACTACCCCGAGAACAAAGAAAACATCCCGGGCCACGTGCGCGGGTACGACGCGAAGACCGGACGCATGTTGTGGCGCTTCCACGTTGTGCCCAAACCGGGCGAGTTCGGCATCGACACCTGGGAGGGTGATTCCGCCAAATACAC